>JAJRWO010000066.1 GCA_024276775.1 Gammaproteobacteria bacterium
CTCTTGTCATGACCCGCATGTCCGCAGCACTGACGGCGAAAATATTAAGTTCTTGCGCGTCAACCGTTTTCAAAAAAGCGCACCCGTTGAAGGGTCGTTCAATCAAGCCAACGATATTATTTGTCTTGCCTGTCATGAAAAATCAGGCTGGGCAGATTCGGCACACGCGAACCCTGCTGTGGCCGGCAATGAAGTTTATACTGACGCTGCGGCAGCTATCCGTGAATTTCCTAAAAATACCCAGGTATGGCAAGCGGCTTGCCTGAACTGTCATGACCCTCATACGGTGCAAGGGTCGCGTCGCCTGTTACGTGAGGGGACGGATGATTCGGGGCAATTGCAAAGTGTGGCTGGCGGCGTGATCCGTGTTAAGCAAGGTGGAAAGCCGGCAATAGAAGAGACCTGTTATACCTGTCATTCAACCGATGGCAATGTTTTGCAAGGGCAGTCGAATAAAGGGGTGTTTGAGGTGCCCGATATCAAGTCAGATTTTAGTATGAAGGTGCATATGCCGATTGCCAGTAATGAACAGGCGGCGAATGAGGAGCGCCATTCAATTGGTAGCCATTCGGCACCACAAAGTGGCAAGGACTTTATGGAGTCACCGCGACACATGGGCAAAGGGGATTTGAGTAACCGTCATGCTGAGTGTACCGACTGCCATAACCCACATCGTGTTGTCAGAAATCGCCGTTTTAATGATGACCCGAAGATTCCAGGCAAGGAAGGGACTCACGTTCATAATGAGTCAGATTTTCGTGTCGAGGATGGCGGTGCCCATACCAATCTCGCTTCCGGCGTATTGCGTGGTACCTGGGGCATTGAGCCAATCTACGGCAGTACAGAGTTTGGCAGTAATCCAATTAGCTTTGAGATTAAGCGTGGTGATGCGATTGTTAATGGTAGTACGGATGTCAGTGCGCCCTACGTGACGCGAGAATATCAAATTTGTATGAAGTGTCATTCAAACTATGCCTACGATACGCCACCACCGTTGGGTTCGAATAACTCAGGTGGCACGCCGGCGGGCACCAATTCCATGTATAACTACACCAATCAGGCAATGGAATACCAGTCACCGGAAGATCACAAGGGTGGGGGCACACCAGTGACACCTAAGGGAGTTTATATTGATGGCGCTGCTTGTAATCAAGTGAATATGGGTAGAAAGTCGGTGGGAGGTGTTGAGGAGGCGATGGCGATTGCTGATCTTCAGAATAATCAGAACACCAAAACCCTGGCGGTTCTGGCGGTACGATCAGGAACACAAGACCCGGAAGGCAACTGCATTAATTACGATGAAGACAATCATCGATCCTGGCACCCGGTAATGGAACCCACAGGGCGCACGGCAGAGATACGCGATGCCAGCGCCGATGGTTGGCATGAGCCCTTTAATGCCGCTGTGGGTGTGCAAACTATGTACTGTTCAGATTGTCATGGCTCAGATACTCAACAGGGCACTGTGGTACCTCGTGATCCACAACCGCATGGGCCGGTTTGGGGGCCACATGGTTCAGATAATGAGTTTTTGTTGAAGGGCAGTTGGAGTGACGAAACCGGCCAGAATACAGCCTCCGATGGACTCTGTTTCAAGTGTCATAATTTTGATTATTACGGCAAAAAGTTTCCTTCCGGAAATATCGGTGCCAGCAGTACTCAACGCAGTGGTTTCAGCCGTGATGAAACCTTGGGTTTTGCTTCTTGTCTGTATGTCCCCAGCGTAAACCTGCATACCGGTCATGCCCAGCAGGCGCAGGTTAAAAATTTCCGCTGTAGTTATTGCCACGTTTCGGTTCCGCATGGCTGGGAAAATAAAGCTTTCCTGGCCAATCTGAACGATGTTGGTCGTGAAGTGGGGCTGCCATCGGGGGGTAAACAAGTGCGTAACAACCAGACATCGCGTTATTATCGCGGCCCTTATTACAATGGCGCTGTCTTGAAAGTTGTGCAGTTCCGTCAAAGTGGCAAGTGGATTCATAATAGCTGTGGTTCAGCCGGTGAGCCGGGCAATGGTCGTGTAGGCGGTAACAACAATGCCGGTAACATTCCCTGGATGATTGATCAGGGTTCAGGCAGTGAGGCCTGTAACCAGTTGCCATGATGTCTTGGTTGCGTCGGTTAGCCTCAACGCGGCTGACCTTGCTTGGCATGGTCTTGTTGGCGATCGGCGCTGGCCTGAGCTACGATAATCCAGCGGATGTTTCGGTCTGGGTATTGGCCGGGCCATTGTTGTTGCTGGCATCGAACCTGTTTGCTGCCATTTTAACCCAGCCGGGCATCAACCGCCGTCCTGGTTTGTTGATGTTTCACATTGGTTTATTATCTATCTGCGCACTGGCAGCCATTGGTCGTCTCACCTTTTATGATGCCCGTGTTGAAGTCAGTCAAAACGGTGCCTTTGATGTAGCGGCTGTGGATGAGATAAGTCAGGGGATGTTTCACCCGAGTGAACTGAATCGGGTGCAGTTTGTCCAACAGGGCTACACGGTGGAATATCGTCCAGGCGTTGTGCGAGGTATTACCCGCAGTTATCTTCAGGTCAGTGATGGCAGAGGGGGCTGGGAGTCAAAAGTGGTGGGGGACGATACGCCGTTGGTTGTTGATGGCTATCGTTTTTATACCACCTTTAATAAGGGTTTTGCAGCAGTGCTGACCTGGAGTCCCGATCAGGGTGAGGCCATTACCGGTACCTTGCACATGCCGTCATACCCACTGTTTGATTACAAACAAGCGAATAGCTGGACGCCACCGGGTAGTAAAAAAGAGATAAAATTTTGGCTGCGCCTGGACACCGGCATGGATGAAGATGCTGACTGGTTGCTTGATGTTAGTCAGGCCCAGTCAGTGCTGGTGGTGAATAATGGCGAGCAGCGACTTGAACTGCAAACGGGTCAGACGGCAAGCCTGCCGGGTGGCCAGTTACGTTACGAGGCCTTGAGTGGCTGGATGGGCTACAAGATATTTTATGACCCAACCCTTAAGTGGCTGTTTATCGCCTCGATGCTAACCGTGCTGGGCTTGTGCCTGCATTACTGGGCTAAATTTAAACACCAGTCCATGGCCATAATGACAGATAAACAAAGTAAAACGTGAATATAACAGGCAGAGTAATTAAAATATGATTGGTGTATTTACCGAGCTTCCATGGATGTGGGCAGGTCTGTTTGCCTATGCAATCGCAACCCTGCTGGCGTTTCACAATGTCTGGCAGGTGGGCGCTAATAGTGCCGCGGCGGCATTGCCCAGCCGTCAGGGCGAAAACAGGATTCTATTGGCACTTGTCAGTGGTGTGTTGTTGCTGACAGTGGCCCTGGCGGTGCGTTGGGAGCGGCTTGGCCATGGCCCTTTCGTTAACTTGTTTGAGCTGTTGATGAGCCAGCTGTTCAGTCTTGGCTTAATCTACTCGGTCATTTATTGGCGTGTGCCTGACCTGCGCGCCAGTGCCGTGGTTGTCATGCCGCTAATTTGGGTTCTCGGTAGCTGGATTTTATTGATGGAACCCGTAGACAGTCGCTTCCCGCCTACCTACCATAATGACTGGCTCTGGGCTCATGTTGGTTTCGGCAAACTTTTTCTTTCTTTTTGTTTGGTAGCGGCAGGGCTAGCAGGTGTCATTCTGTTGCGTACAATCCCGTATTTTGCTCGCTGCTTTGCTCATATGACGGATGAGGCGCTTGATCAGTTGGCTTGGCGTTTTATGATGCTAACCCTGGTATTTGACAGTCTCATGTTGATTGCCGGTGCGGTTTGGGCTCAGGACGCCTGGGGCCGTTATTGGTCCTGGGATGCCCTGGAAACATCATCGTTTATGACCTGGCTCTCCATCGGTGCAGGTATCCATGTGCGCCTGACCTACAACATACCCATTCGGCTAGGGGCTTTGGTTATTCTCGCCATCTTTTTTCTGGCCTTTACCACGTATTTTGGTGCGCCCTATTACAGCGAGTCAGCCCACAAAGGGGTGATTTAATCCATGTCCGCAAATGAAGCAGAAGGCCTGCTGGAGCAAGTGACGGCCACCATCGCCATTGCTTTGGTGGTTATTATGCTGACGATGGTGTTTGGCTTTGCTAATCGTGCCCAATTTGCCTATCAGCCCGTAGAATCCACAGCAGAAGCGTTGGTTGATGCTAGAGTAGATCCCCGTGGTCATGCCAAACAGTTTCGTCTTAGCCAGATTGACGAACGTTTTCAGCAAGCCCTGGCTATGCTACACGCCAAACAGTATGATTTTGCAATCAAAGCACTGCATCGAGTGATTGAGCTAGCACCAAAAATGGCCGAGGCCTATGTCAATATGGGTTATGCATTGATAGGTAAAGAAGACTACAAGGCCGCGGCTGATTTTTTTAACGCTGCTATTGAGCTTAAGCCCTATCAATCTAATGCCTACTGGGGGCTGGCTATTTCCATGGAACAGTTAGGCGAATTGGACGTTGCTTTGGGCGCAATGCGAAGCTTCATACACCTGTCTCCCCCTAATGACCCTTTTCTGCGCAAGGCCCGTTCAGCGTTATGGGAGTGGGAATCAACGCTAAAGCGCGGCCCGTTACCTGAGGCAGAGCAAGAGTGGATCAAACGCCGTGGCCAGGAATGGCAAGAGCGTAACAGCCTGGAAGCCGATGCTCCTACGGCTGAAGACCGCTCAATAGAACTGAATTAAGTTCCGGGAGCTTGGCGGGTTAAGTTTGAAAACCAGATGCCCGTGGCGTATCTACATTGGTGAAAAAGTTAGCAGGAGCGATTATGGGATTGACTCAAGCGCATAATAAAAATAAAAACCGTTTGTTTGGACAAAGATTAAGAACAAGAAACTAAAGATTTTGCTCAATGTCGTGCGGCTAAAACAATAGAGGCGGTTTATTTTTCCTGCTTTTTGCTTCGTCAAAGGTTATTGATCTTATTAATAATCAGTGGTCGCTACTGGCATCACTATGTGCACATGTAAACATGCATTGCTGCCAGGTTTAGAGATCTGTCTTGCCTCTCCCTTTTTTCGCTCAGCTAATTTCCAGGTTAAGTGTCGGTAATATTTACACTTTAAAAAAAGATGTTTAATAAGCGATTGATTGTTCAGTGTTTTTTATTAGGCATGAATAGTGCATAACTCACGTTTAAGCTTGAGGTGCTGGCTGTAAATTTGAAGGTATACCTTACAAAACCAGAATTATGTGTTTTGCAAGGTGTTTCATTTTTTTGCAGGCATGGCTTTTGGGCGATTAGAAGCAGAGCAGTAACCAAAAAAACAAGAATGAATACAAGGAGAGGTTAGATTATGAGTAGACTATTTTC
>JAJRWO010000007.1 GCA_024276775.1 Gammaproteobacteria bacterium
AGCCAGCTTATCTGCTTTACAGAGCAATTCATTTTGTTTTTTACGATATTGCAACGGCCCTTTGCAAATTGGGCACACTAGAATATCCAGTAGTTTTCTGTCCATAATTTTATCTGTGTTAACTCGCCAGTTTTTTAAGTCTTGCCAACAGCCGTAAAGCCAGTGATTCAGGCAAGCATGCATTAACCGGAACATACCACATTTTCCGATTAGCAAAACGACGACATTTGACCGCATCTTTTTCGGTCATAAGGATAGGAAGGCTATCAGAAAAATCCAAATCCTGCATTTGATAATCATGATGATCTGGAAATGAATGTTCGATGACCTCAAGCCCGAGATTGCGCAATAACTGGAAAAAACGCTGAGGATTACCAATCCCGGCCAATGCATGCACACGCTGCCCTGCCAAACCCTCAAACGATTGCAATAATGCTTCATTTTCAAGCGACTTGAGCCCTGCTGGCTCAAGGCTCATGGCAAATTCATTACATCCAGCCAAACCATTAGCAATAACAAAATCCACCTCATCCAGGCGTGACCGGGGTTCACGCAGCGGCCCGGCGGGTAGACAATGGCCATTACCGAAACGTCGCTCACCATCAACAACAACGATTTCAACATCACGTTTTAAGCGATAATGTTGCAAACCATCATCGGTAATGATGAGGTTACAGTTAGAGTGGTCTAACAATGCCTTGGCCGCAGCCACCCTGTCTGGCGCGGCAATAATGGGGCAGGCGCAACGCTGAGCCAACATCACAGGCTCATCCCCCACCATCGCCGGATCACTGTCGGGGCGTACCTGCTGCGGCCATCGCTTAGCCTTGCCAGCATAACCACGCAAAACAATGCCGGGCTGATAACCAGCCTTCTGCAATAGATTTACCAGCCAAACCACCAAGGGGGGTTTTCCTGTCCCGCCAACACTGATATTTCCCACAACAATCACCGGCACCTCAACAGCATAACTCGGTATCAAGCCCCATTTAAAAGCAAACCGCCTTAACATCACCAACAAGCGAAACAAGCCTTCCAGTGGCAGTAAAAGGATTGGCGCTTGAGAGGAATACCAGCGTTTTTCAAGCCACTTCATCGGCGTAAAAGCAATAGCAAAATTTACTCTTGATTTTGATTTCGAGTGGCGATAGACATCCGCAGCAAACCAACTTGTCTGGCCGCATCCATTGCTGTCACAACCGATTGATGGGGTGACTTGGCATCGGCACTAATAATGACAGGTGGATTTTCTCTATCACCCTTAGCCTTACGCAAGGCACGCTTCAGGGTATCCAACTGGGTGTTAATCACTAGCTTTTGATCAATATAAAAACGCCCATCTCTATCGATAACCACTTCAAGAGAGTTACCAGCCTGCTCAACAGGTTTGTTCGATGCCTGTGGCAGATCAATCTCGATCTCGGATTCTTCCCTAAAAGTGGTTGTCACCATGAAAAAAATCAGTAATAAAAACACTACGTCGATCAGGGGCGTAAGGTTGAGCGACATCTCCTCCCGACGAAACTTACGCAGATTCATTTATTCACCATCCGTCAGGTCTCGCTCGCGCAGACCCAGTAAGACCTCAACCAGCTTCAAGGATTCCTGCTCCATGGAAATCACCAGTTCGTCCACTTTGCGCTGAAAATAGCGATAATACATCAATGCCGGAATCGCCACCGTCAGACCCGCGGCTGTTGTAATAAGCGCTTCTGAAATACCCCCTGCCAGATGTGAGGCATTGCCAACACCACCCGCAGTAATCGCGGTAAAGACCTTGATCATACCGACAACGGTTCCCAGTAAACCCAGCAACGGTGTCACCTGAGCGATTGTTCCCAGGGTATTCAGAAAACGTTCCATCTCCACAACGACTTGACGCCCCGTCTCTTCAATCGCTTCTTTCATGATAGAGCGATCATGATGTCGGTTGAGTAGCCCGGCAGCAAGAACTCGCCCCAATGGCGAACTATTTTGGAGAATTTTTATTTTGGCGGTATCAAGCTCATCGTTCTTGATCCAGGTCCAAATCTGTGCCAGCAAATGCTTAGGACAAATCCTACTCTTTTGCAACGCCCAAATGCGTTCGGCAATAATTGCCAAAGCGATCACAGAACAAAGCAGAATTGGCAACATCAACCATCCGCCAGACTTAATAATTTCAAGCACTAGGGCTTACTCCTCGTAAACTTTATTGGGGTTAATCATACTTATTTTTCGGTCAGTACCAAGACTTGTTTAGGAAAATGTGTCCAATACTTTAAATTTTCATAACGATAACTGCTCGGTGCAGACACACCGGTATCATCAAGCACCATTTCAATGGCACCCTGGCGGCCAGTCAACAATACATTAGCACCATTATCAAGATACCTTTTAACAACTTCTGCCCGTGGTAAACGAAAACGATTCGCATGCCCCACCGGGAACAAGGCCCAGCGAGGAGAAACTGCCTGGACAAACTCAAGGCTAGATGAGGTTTTACTGCCATGGTGAGGCACCACCAGTATATCAGCGGCCAGCTTGGCCTTATTATTCGCCAGCAAAGCCGTCTCTGCACGGCGTTCTATATCCCCGGTTATCAGCACCGAACCTCCCTGACTACTCACTTTGAGCACACATGAACCATTATTCCTATCCGTGCCTATGTTACTGCCTGGATGAAGTATTTCAAACGCCACCCCATCCCACTGCCAATACTGGCCTTTCTGACAAGGCAGCGCATCATAAGCGGTCAACTTTTTCATAGCACTCGTCAACAACGTCTTAACCGGCATATATTTCACTAAACTATCGGCACCGCCAATGTGATCATTATCAGCATGGCTAATAATTAGCGTATCTATTGCGCTGATACCATTATTTAATAAAAAGGGTAACACCACCGCCTCACCGGTATCAAAACTGTCACTGAATTTTGGCCCCGTATCAAACACCAGTACTCTATTACGGGTGCGAACCACTGCCGCCAGACCTTGGCCCACATCCAACAGACTAAAATACACCTCACCGTGCTCAGGTCTAGATGTGGGCAATAAAAAAGCAACCCCTATCCACACAGCACCCAACCAGCGTCCTGGCCAACCACGCGGTGCCAATAACCATGCAGCCCCCACACAAAGGGGAATAATCAACCATTCTTCAGCTAAGCCCAGCGTAATCTGAGCACCGGGCAATGCTGCCAGCCAGGTCAAAAACGGCCATATCAGCTGCAAGAAAAAATTAGCCAGCTGCCACAAACCATTAGCGATCAGCGGTGTCATGGGCAACAATAAAACAGCCAATAATACCAAGGGCACCACTAACAGACTGACGATAGGCACAGCAACAAAGTTAGCCACGGGGGAGATTACAGAAGCTTTCTGAAATAACAACAAGGTCAGCGGCATCAACGCCAGTGCGATCAGTACATGTATCCTACCCCACTTCCACCATAGCCCCTGTTGTTTTAACCGCCCCCCCATGCCCAATAGAATGATCGCAACAGCCGCAAACGACAGCCAAAAACCTGCGTCCATCACCGCCATAGGATCAATAAACAAAACCAGTAGCAGGGCCAGCAACAATCCATCACCAGGTCGACGATAACGCTGCGAAATGAGTGCCAGCATAAATACCACGACCATAATCAAGGCACGCTGCGTGGGCACAGAAAATCCCGCCAAAGCCGCATATATCAAGGCCACTGAGATTGCAGCGACAGCACCTGCCTTCGCCGCTGGCAGGTATAACAGCAACCGACCTGAACGCCCCCACAACCAACGCATCACAAAAAAAGCTAGGCCAGCCACCAGTCCAATATGCAAGCCTGAAATAGCCATCAAATGATTAGTGCCTGTCTTAAGCAATACATCCCACTGCTGTTGCGAAATATCGTCACGCAGGCCAATAGCAAGCGCCTGTATCATGCCCTTAAATTGACCCTGCACAAGTGCTATTTCAATCTGCTGTGCTAAATACGAACGTTGCCGGTCAAGCCAATACATGATGCCGCCTGCATTAGCAAGATAACGATTGTCGTCACTTTTACGAACATACCCTGTCGCCCTGATTCCATGGCGAAACAACCAGCCCTCATAATCAAAGCCACCAGGATTCATAAAACCATGGGGTTGTTTTAGCCTGACCTTGAGTTGCCAGCGCTGACCTACGGCTAATTCAACCTTGTTCCGATACCAGTTAAGCCTTATTTTGCTGGGCAAATCAGAAACCACAATCCCAGGACTAAGAGACGTCTCGATAATAAATTCAAATCGCTGCCCATACTGCCGTTGCTGAGGAATAGAACTAACAACCCCTTCAACCACAACATCCTGACCACTCAGTTCTGGCGCTAAAGATGTGCCCAAAATATTGCTCGCTTGCAACAATGCCGCTAAAAAACCATTGACCAGCCAAAGTGGGGCTTTGAGTGGTACAAAATAGATAGATAATGGTAGGCTTATGAGCAACAAAACGGCCCAGCGAGCGTCTGGCAAACTGGGCAACTGCTGAAAAAAAACAATCCCGACAAGAAATGCAATCGTTGCGATTCGCATCTTTAATTTTATTCGTTTAGATAAGGTGATAGAGGCTTAGGAATGGAAATTATATAACTTTTACAAATTGCATGATTGCCATTCCTTAACACCATCCTTCCAAGTCCATGGCTACAAAATAAAACATCATAATGCCAAAAAAGCTAATAAAACGTTTCCTGCCTGACCAGCAAACAGTCAGGAACCACAGACATCTTAAGTGCTTTGGCAACTTGTTGCACGATCCCAATATCTGGCACTTGAATCGACGTTCTGTCTCCGGTGCCTTCTTTCTTGGCCTGCTTTGCGCCTGGATCCCAATACCATTTCAAATGTTTGTTGCCGCCACCATTGCCATCATAGCACGCGTTAACTTGCCAATTTCGATGGGGCTGGTATGGGTCACCAATCCTATTACCATGCCAGCCATGTTTTATTTTGCTTACAAGACTGGCACCTGGATACTCGCTTCACCACCCCATCAGTTTAATTTTGAGTTATCTTTCGAGTGGTTAAAACTTGAACTTGGTTATATCTGGGAACCCTTTCTGCTGGGCTGTTTGGTGCTGGGACTATTATCAGCGGTGATTGGTTATCTATTTATGCACATTATGTGGCGTTTGCATATTTTCCAGTACTTAAAAAATCGTCGTTTAAGAAAACATCAAGCCCCTTGGAAATGAAAACCATATGACACCTGTATTCCTTAGCCCGGCATTAGCACTCCATTTTCCAGCTTTAGAACTCTGTCCATTTTGCTTGCCAGTGACATGTCGTGGGTGACAACCAAAAAACTGGTATCAAATTCCTGATTAAGCGCTAACATCAAACCATAGACATGGCTGGCGGTCGTTTGATCCAGGTTGCCGGTTGGTTCATCAGCCAAGACACAACGAGGCTTGGTCACCAATGCACGGGCAACCGCAGCTCGCTGGCGTTCACCGCCAGACATTTCGCCAGGTTTATGGCCAATGCGATGCCCCAACCCTACTTTTGACAAAATTTCTTCAGCCTGCTGACGGGCATGACCAACCTGATCACCTCGGATAAGCAAAGGCATAGCGACATTTTCCAGGGCAGTAAATTCAGATAAGAGGTGATGAAACTGATAAACAAACCCCAGGGTTCTGTTACGCACATCACCACGTTGTTTTTCATTTAAGGCGGTTGAATTCTGACCATTAATATAGACCTCACCCTGACTTGGCACATCCAGCCCACCCAGCAAGTGCAACAGGGTGCTTTTGCCAGACCCTGAGGTGCCAACAATTGCCAGGCGTTCACCCTTTGCAATATCAAGATCGATTGATGTCAACACATCAACAGACAAGCCTCCCTCAACAAAACGCTTCGATAAGCCACGGCAGGAAATAATCAAATCACTCATAACGCAGCGCCTCTGCTGGCTGGGTACGAGAGGCAAGCCAAGCAGGATAAAGTGTCGCTAACAAGCTAATCGAAAATGCAATCACACTAATGACAATAATATCTGACAACACCATTTCCGAGGGCAGTTCACTAATGTAATAAACATCTGGCGATAAAAATTTACGTCCCAGCATTCTCTCAATAGCGGGAACAATTTTATCGATATTTGAGGCAAGACTCATTCCACCCAGCACACCCAACAGGGTGCCAAGCGCACCAATCACCACCCCTTGAACGATAAAAATACGCATAATAATTCCAGGGCTGGCACCTAGCGTCCGCAGGATGGCAATATCAGCTTTTTTATCTATCACCACCATCACTAGGGTTGAGACAATATTAAATGCTGCCACCATCACAATCAGCGTCAGAATAATAAACATCACCATCTTCTCCATCTTCACAGCACGGAAAAAATTGACGTGCTGACGGGTCCAATCGGTCACCACATAACCCTGCGGCAAATCCTGGACCATCAATTGGGTCAGGTAAGGGGCATCAAACATATCGGTTAGTTTCAAACGCAGGCCAGATATTTGGCCCGGCTTAAGAAACAGTTTGGCAGCATCATCAAGATGCACCAAGGCTAAAGCACTATCGTATTCGTGCATGCCCGCCTCAAAAACACCCACCACAGTAAAACGCTTCAGTCGCGGCATAATGCCTACCGGTGTCACACTGATCTGTGGCGTCACTAAGGTCACCTTTTCACCTGCCCTTACACCCAGTCGTCGGGCCAGCTCATAACCGAGAATAATATTAAAGCCCCCCGACTTGAGATCAGTCAGTTTACCTACCGTCATTTGCTGATCAAGTGTCGACACCTGCGGTTCAAACTCAGGCGATATACCACGAATCAAGGCACCACTGACCCCTGCACCCGCCGTCAACATACCCTCGGCACGGATAAATGGTGCCTGGCCGATAATCTGCGGATAAGGCTCAAGCAAGGGCGGCAGCACCTGCCAGTTATCCATGCTATTGACAGCACCGCCCACCACCATGTGAGAAGCCACCCCGAGGATGCGGATGCGCAATTCCTTTTCAAAGCCATTCATCACCGACAATACCGTAATCAGTGCTGTGACACCCAAGGCTATCCCGGCGATGGAAATAAATGAGATAAACGAGATAAAGTGATTACGGCGTTTGGCACGGGTATATCTCAGGCCAATATAAATTTCTAAGGGTTTAAACATTATAATGAATCGTTACTCAGCTGCCAGACATTGTGACCTTAAACAGCAGTTACTACAACGGGGGGGGGGTTACGGCAGACATTCTTGGCAGATAAAGCCCTATCATCAGCCGTCTCGGAGCCAACACCATTCACTGACAGAAACGTCATTTACGTTTTTTATAAGGCGATGCCTTAGCCCCTTGTGGCTTTCTAGAGGATCCACCAAATTTAATCTGTTTGGCGCGTTTTTTTACCTCAGCCGAATCATCAACCGGTAACAAGCCAACCACGTTGCGCAGTGCGTTAATATCACTGCGCATCAACTCATCCCATCCACCCGCCCTAATACCACGCTTAAGGGTAATCGGGCCATAACGGACACGTTGCAAGCGACTTACCCGAACCTCTTGAGATTCCCACAAACGCCGCACCTCGCGGTTACGGCCCTCATTCAGGGTAACGTGATACCAATGGTTGGCTCCCTGACCACCTGCATCGCTAATACTGTTAAAGCTGGCCATGCCATCTTCAAGCTCGACACCTTTACGCAAGCGTTTTTTCATGGACTCGGTGACCTCGCCCAACACCCGGACGGCATATTCACGCTCAACTTCAGAGGAAGGGTGCATTAGCCGGTTCGCCAGATCACCATCCGTCGTCAGTAGAATCAAACCACTGGTATTGATATCCAGCCGACCCACGGCAATCCAGCGACCACTTTGCATGCGCGGCAAATTATCAAAAATAGTCGGGCGGCCTTCAGGATCAGCGCGACTACAAATCTGCCCTTCCGGTTTGTAATAAGCCAGCACGCGGTGCTTGCTTTCGGGCCGATGATGCAGTTTTATCACCTTACCATCAAGGCGAAGGGTGTCCGTTATCTCCGCCTTATCACCCAGTTTGACAATATTGCCATTCACGCTGACACGTTTGGCCTCAATCATGCGCTCTGCTTCACGCCTTGAAGCAATGCCAGCGGAGGCTAGCAGTTTTTGAATTCGTTCAGCCAAAATTAAAATGCCTATTCAGTATTAGGGGCAGCAGTCTCTGCTGTGATTGATGGTTCATCAGAACGGCTGTCCGAAGAAGCGTCTGCATTAAGTTCTTCTGCAACTAAAGACACAGAACTTTCAGCCTCTGGCAATTCCGCGACATCAGCGCCTTGTTCGGGTTTGAAATGAGTTTCATCTTCAGTCGCAACGACAACCGGCTGGACATCGCCTTGCTCTGCGTCTAATAGCGCTGTTGACTGCGCATTATTTTGCGCCTCAGCATCTTTATCGCCAAAATCCAGTTCACGTTCAATGCTTTCAATATTGCGCAATTCTGCCAGGGGCGGTAGCTCACTCAAACTCTTTAAACCAAAGTAATCCAGAAATGTTTTAGTCGTGCCATACAGGGCAGGTCGGCCAGGCACATCACGATGACCAATGACACGTATCCATTCACGCTCAAGCATGGATTTAACAATGTGCGAACTGACGCTGACACCACGCACATCTTCAATTTCACTACGGGTGATGGGCTGGCGGTAGGCAATCAGCGCCAATGTTTCCAGCGTTGCACGCGAATATTTGGAGGCTTTTTCTTCCCATAGACGTGCTATCCATTCAGCCAGATTAGCTTTAACCTGGTAGCGAAACCCAGTGCTAACCTCTTTCAACTCAACACCTCGATTGGCGCAATCATCTTGCAGGCGCTTAACCGCTTCACGAATTTCATCACGACTGGGCTGATCTTCATCAAGGAACAAAGATAAGATACTGTCGACACTGAGGGGGCGTCCGGCGGCCAGCAATGCGCCTTCAATGATCTGTTTTAATTTATCAGGATTCGTGGACATTTTGATGAGCCTTCACATAAATAAGTCCAAACGGTTCTGTTTGTATCATTTCGATCAAGGTTTCTTTGATCAATTCAAGCACGGCCAACAGAGTGACCACCACCCCCATGCGTCCTTCCTCAACGGTAAATAAATCTGTGAACTCGGTAAAAGTGTCAGCATTTAGTTTTTCAAGCACCCCTGTCATGCGCTCACGCACGGACAATGCCTCGCGATGAATCTGGTGCGTGGCAAACATATCAGCACGCCGCAAGATATCCTGAAATGCCAACAGTACCTCTTTCAATTCCACATCTGGCACAGGCTTTACCAATCGAAGATCAGGCACCTTGGCACGGCTTTCAAACACGTCGCGCCCCAAACGCGGCATCTCATCAATGTCCTCGGCCGCTTTTTTATAACGTTCATATTCCTGCAACCTGCGCACCAATTCGGCACGCGGATCTTCTTCGTCATCGGACAATGATTCAGGCCGGGGTAATAACATGCGCGATTTTATCTCACACAACATCGCCGCCATCACCAGATAGTCTGCCGCCAACTCAAAGCGCATCTCGCCCATCATTTCTATGTATTCAATATACTGACGGGTAATTTCAGCAATGGGAATATCCAGCACATCCAGGTTTTGACGCCGAATCATATACAGCAATAGGTCAAGCGGCCCCTCAAAGGCCTCAAGAAAGACCTCCAGCGCATCAGGTGGAATATAAAGATCCTGAGGCAACTGGGTGATGGCTTCACCTTGCACGACGGCAAAAGGGATCTCCTGCTGCCGTACTTGCTCAGCATTATCCGGTAGTAACTCGGCCTGTTCTACTATTTCATTCTGTTCAACAGTGTCAGCAGCCATCGCTTAGCGATACTCCAAACCCATTGATTGACGAACTTCGACCAGCGTTTTACGCGCCACTTCACGCGCCTCTTCAGCGCCCTCGTTAACGATACTACGTACCAGGTTTGGATTATTAATATATTCCCCAGCCCGCTCACGTATAGGGACTTGTTCTTTTAGCACCGCATCTATTATCGGCTGCTTACAATCAATGCAACCAATGCCAGCACTACGACAACCTTGTTGCACCCACTCCCTTACCTCATTCGTTGAGTAAACCTCATGTAGCTGCCAGACAGGACATTTTTGCGGCTCACCCGGATCTGTCTTACGTACACGAGCGGGATCAGTTGGCATGGTGCGGAGTTTCTTTTCCACATGAGCGGGAGCCTCACGCAGACCAATGGTGTTGCCGTATGATTTGGACATTTTCTGACCATCCAGCCCCGGCATTTTCGAGGCCTTGGTCAATAGTGGTTGCGGCTCAGGCAAGATAATTCTGCCACCGCCTTCAAGAAAACCAAAGAGCCTTTCGCGATCACTCAGGGTAATGTTTTGCTGGGATTCCAATAAAGCCCGGGCGGTCGCCAATGCTTCATCATCACCTTGTTCCTGATATTTTCTTCTCAATTCATTGTAAAGTTTGGCATTTTTTTTACCCATTTTCTTTACCGCCGCTTCGGCCTTTTCTTCAAAGCCAGATTCACGACCATAAAGATGGTTAAAACGACGCGCAACTTCACGGGTCAATTCGATATGGGCGACCTGATCCTCGCCCACCGGCACCAGACCTGATTTATAGATCAGGATGTCAGCACTTTGTAGTAATGGATACCCAAGAAAACCATAGGTGGCCAGGTCCTTTTCCTTCAATTTTTCCTGCTGATCTTTATAGGTGGGCACACGCTCCAGCCATCCCAGCGGTGTCATCATGCTTAACAGCAGGTGCAGCTCGGCATGCTCTGGCACTTGTGACTGGATAAAAATCTTGGCGGAACCCGGATTAACACCTGCCGCCAGCCAGTCAATCACCATGTCCCAGACACTATTGGCAATAATGCCAGTATTATCGTATTCCGTGGTCAGAGCATGCCAGTCGGCAACAAAGAAAAAACAGTCGTATTCATGCTGTAGTTGTACCCAGTTCTTCAAAACGCCGTGATAGTGACCCAGGTGAAGCATGCCGGTTGGACGCATCCCGGACAGGACGCGCTGATGTTGACTTGGAACAGTGTTCAAGGAGTCTCTTCCTTCATTTTACAGGGACAGCATACTATACAGTAGAGACAGTACCCCCTGCACTACTGGACTGAGGATATCGCCTAAAACCCCAGTGACAAGCAGGCCAATCAAGATGAAAAAACCATAAGGCTCAATCCGGGAAAATTTATAAGACAGTGGGCCAGGCAAAATTCCGGTCACGATTCGCCCACCATCCAACGGCGGTAAAGGCAACAAATTCAACACCATAAGAATTATATTTATTAAAATACCTGCACTTCCCATGTAGATCATTGGTTGGCCTGCAAAGGGGATATCAGCGACAATAAGAAAACCTATTTTGGCAATAATGGCCCAACCGATCGCCATTAATAGATTTGCCATCGGCCCCGCCAAGGCCACTAAGGCCATATCCCGTTTTGGCTTACGCAGATTTTGCCAAGTGACAGGAACCGGCTTGGCCCAGCCAAAGATAAATCCCCCCAACAACACCAGCACCAATGGCACAATAACCGTGCCGACGAGATCAATATGTTTGAGAGGATTCAGGCTCA
>JAJRWO010000067.1 GCA_024276775.1 Gammaproteobacteria bacterium
AATGAGGTGTTCCTGAATGATTTCTTCAATATCTCCCTTATTAGCATAGGTGTACCAAACCTCATCGGGATAAACCACCAACACCGGCCCAGCAGCACAACGCCCCATACAACCGGATTTATTGAGGCGCACCTTGCCCGTCCCGAACATGGCCAATTCTTTTAGCCTGTCTTTGGCGTGCTTTACCATCGTCATCGCGTTGTGATCTTCACAACAGGCGCTGCCGTCGGCAGACTGATTGGTACAGATGAAGGCATGACGCGCATAAAAAGACATAAACACTCCCTAAATACTGGATGCTAAAAAACCGATATAATACCTCAATCATCAATTTTTTACGCCACGGGCAGTGAGTCATCTTTGAAAATCCAAGCGAACATCAAACAACAGGCCGAACGCTGCGTCATGTGTGGACTTTGCCTGCCGCACTGCCCGACCTATGCCAAGACCCAAAATGAAGCCGAGTCGCCACGCGGTCGCATTTCGCTGATTCTGGGCCTGGCCAACGGCCACCTGCAAGCCGATGACAAATTGCGCAGCCATCTGGACAATTGCCTGCTATGCCGTGCCTGCGAAGCCAAATGCCCCTCAAAAGTACAATACGGCGAGATGATGGTGGGTGCCCGCAGCGCCCTGAAACAAGACCGGCCAAAACAGGGGCAACGCATCAATCTCGACACACTGGCCACCAACAAACAACAGCAACGCCGCGAGGCAACACGCTTGTGGCTAGCCAACAAGAGCGGCCTTCGGGCACTGGGCCGCGGCCTGGGCATCACTAAAGCATTAGGAATGGAACGCTTTGAACAACTTGCCCCCAATATTCCCCGTCCCCACGATTGGCAAGCCTATTATCCCGTCAAAACAGAAAAACAAGGTGACGTCGCCCTGTTCATTGGCTGCTTCAGCGACATGTTTGACCAAAAAACGCTGGATGACAGTATCACCCTGTTAAACGCCTGTGGTTATGGCGTCCACATCCCCTCATCACAAACCTGCTGTGGTGCCCTGCATCAACACAAGGGCGATAGCAAACAGGCAATACAGCTGGCACAACAAAACATCGACGCCTTTGCACAGCTCGACATTAGTGCCGTCATCAGCAGTGCCACGGGGTGTGGCAGCCACCTGCAAGAATATCAACGCATCACTGGCAGCTCACTGCCTGCCTGTGATATCAATACCTTTCTTGGCCAGATCGAATGGCCGCAAGCCATTCAATTTAAACCACTCAACAAAAAGGTAGCCGTGCATGAGCCTTGTAGTCAGCGCAATATATTAAGAGAAAGCAAAGCCCCTTACAGCTTGCTAAAACGTATTCCTGCATTAGAAATCATCGGCCTGCCCGGCAATAAGCAGTGCTGTGGTGCCGCAGGCAGTTACATGATTGAACACCCCAAAATGGCAGACAGCCTGCGCGACGACAAACTCGAAACCATCAAGACAAGCCAGCCCGACATCCTGGTCAGCAGTAATATTGGCTGCGCCCTGCATTTGGCCGCAGGCATCAAGGCCGCCAATATCGCTCTTGAGATTCTCCACCCAATCTCTTTGCTGGCAAGACAAATCAATCGTTAAAATATTCCCTCGATAAAACAACGCAAACGTCCGATATACCCATAGCGTTATGAATTTAGGTGTGAGGAATTCTAATGCCGCCCTAGGGAAAACAGGACATGTTATTCGACCTAAATTGATAGCGTTATGGGTATACACTACCGAGTATCCATCAAACATTTTTGATCAACTGCAAAACGCCGGGGACACAGCGCATGCGA
This sequence comes from Gammaproteobacteria bacterium, assembly GCA_024276775.1. GTDB lineage: Bacteria > Pseudomonadota > Gammaproteobacteria > Tenderiales > Tenderiaceae > Tenderia. Next base: position 1,779 of record JAJRWO010000067.1, read on the forward strand.
GCCGTATTTACTCGAACCTTAATCAGCTTGTCATTACTTTCAAGCCAAGCTGTCTGGGCAATACCCTTTCAAACTCAGCTCGTCATCGGCAATGCCGACAATCCCCTCTCAATCACCAGCGCTGATTTTAATAATGATGGCAATGCCGACCTGGCAGTCACCAGCTATAACGACGACAAAACAAACAACGAAATAAAAGTTTTATTAGGCGCTAGCAATGCGACTTTTGCCACCGCTGCCAGCTATACAACCGGCACAACACCCGCTTCCATCACCAACGGCGACTTTAATGGCAGCGGCATCGACCTGGCCGTTGCTAACCGTGACGACAACACCATCTCCATTTTCATCAACAACACCGACGGCAGCTTTGCCGCCAAAATTGACTACCCGACAGGCGCAACCCCTGTTTATATCCTCGCCGCAGAGTTGAATGACGCCAATATTGATCTGGTAACAGCCAATAGTGACGGCAATACCATCTCCGTCTTCATTAACAATAGTGACGGCAGCTTTGCCACCAAAGCCGACTACCCCACTGGCCAAACACCCAATGCTATCGCCGCCGCTGACTTTGATAGCGATGGCGACACCGATCTCGCCGTCACAAATACAATAGACAACAGTGTTTCAGTATTTTTAAACAATGGCGCAGGACTCTTTGCCAGCAAAGTTGACTACACGACCGGCACCGCCCCCAGCGCTATCGCCAGTCAGGACATCAGCGGTGACAGCTATCCCGATCTGGTCATCAGCAATAGCCGCGACAATACCGTTTCAGTGTTTATAAACAAAGGTGCCAGCAACCCGGGCAGCTTTAACAACAAAATTGACTACACCACCGGCACCACACCAACGTTTGTTAGCATCAGCGATCTCGACAACGATAACGACCTGGATATTGTCGTCAGCAATAGCGCCACCGATAGCCTCTCT
>JAJRWO010000068.1 GCA_024276775.1 Gammaproteobacteria bacterium
GAAGTGGGCGATATTATTCCATTTGATTTTCCAGAAACGGTGGTTTTGACTACCGCTGATAATGTCCCAATTTATCGTGGAAAATTTGGCGTTCACCAAAATAATAATGCCATTCGAATTACTGAGCCAGTTAAATCAAATATTCCTGTTGTTTCCCAGTTAGGAGTTCGTAAATGAATGATGAAACAGAAAATTCAGTAGGCAGTGATGACGATGCCGCTGCAGAGGATGCCTGGGCTGCTGCTTTGGCTGAACAGGAAACTGAAGAAGTAGCACTGGAAGAAGTCACTTCAGATGTTGAACCAGCGCAACTGGACGAGTTCACTGAAGGTGGTTTTGGTACACCTGACGAAAATATGGAAGTTATCCTTGATATTCCAGTGACTATTTCAATGGAAATTGGGCGTACCAGTATCAGTATTCGAAATCTATTGCAGCTAAATCAGGGTTCTGTTGTTGAGTTGGATCGCCTGGCAGGTGAACCGATGGATGTGCTGGTGAATGGTACTTTAATTGCTCATGGTGAGGTGGTGGTTGTGAATGAGAAGTTTGGTATTCGTTTGACTGATGTAATCAGTGCTCAAGAACGAATCAAGAAGCTTAAATAATTTGATAGTGATGATGTGATGATCTTATCTGATATAAAAAAAATATTAAACAGTTTAACAGTCGTTGTTGCACTATTATTTTCAATGCTGGCAGTTGCAGCAGAAGAGGGTTCGGCTATTGCTCAAAAAACATTGCCCCATGCGGGTAGTGAGCAGCTAATAAAGATGGTGCTTGGATTGTTGTTTGTATTGGCGATGATTTTCTTGGTGGCATTTTTATTTAAAAAATATATTGGTTCAAGTTTTATTGCTAATGCCTCATTGAAAACTATTGCAGGGGTTTCGGTGGGTCAGAAGGAACGTGTTGTTTTGGTTCAAGTGGGTGATAGGCAGATTTTGGTAGGGGTTTCGCCAGGCCAGGTTAACATGCTTTATACCATTGAGAAAGGGAGTGAAGTCTGTGTTAAAGATGAATCGAAAAAGTTTTCTTTTTCAGAAAAACTTAAGCAAAGCATGATGCAACAGGAAAGAAAATGAATATTTTAATCGTCTTGATGTTGGCGATTTTTCCAGTATTGGCTAACGCTGAGCCTGGACTTAATGCTCTGTCGATGACGGTTAATAAGGATGGTACTGAGACGTACTCCCTGAGCATCCAGATTCTGGTATTAATGACGCTGCTGACTTTTATTCCAGCAGGCATTCTGGCGATGACCAGTTTTGTTCGCATCGTGATTGTTTTAGCCTTATTACGACAGGCCATTGGCACGATGACCACTCCTACCAACCAAATTATTATTGGTTTGGCATTGTTTATGACATTTTTTGTGATGGCACCGGTTTTTGAGCGGGTGCATGGTGAGGCTTTTGAACCTTATATGAATGAAGAGATTTCCAGTGAAATAGCGCTGATGCAAGCAGGAAAACCATTCAAACAATTTATGATGGATCAGGTCAGGGAGACTGATTTGGCTCTATTTGTTGATATGTCTGGCAAGGATATAGATGAGTCTAATATTGATGATATTCCATTTTCTATTTTGGTTCCTGCCTTTCTCACCAGTGAATTGAAGACGGCATTCCAGATTGGCTTTATGATTTTTATCCCTTTTTTAATCATTGATTTGGTCGTTGCCAGTGTTCTGATGGCGATGGGGATGATGATGTTGTCACCATTGATTGTGTCGCTGCCATTCAAAATAATGCTGTTTGTTTTAATTGATGGCTGGGTGCTGGTACTGGGTACTTTGGCATCAAGTTTTTATGTGGTTTGATGGAGAATTACTATGACGCCTGAGGTTGTTTTAGATATAGGTCGAGAGGCATTAGAAGTTCTCACTATGTTAGTGATGATTCTCTTGCTTCCAGCGTTGGCCATTGGTTTGGTGGTGAGTGTTTTTCAGGCCGCCACTTCAGTGAATGAACAGACCCTTAGTTTTATTCCGAAATTGTTGGTGACTTTTGCTGTGATTATGTTTTCAGGGCCGTGGATTCTAAACCTGTTAGTGAATTATTTTCAGAGGTTAATTTCAAATATTCCTAATGTTATAGGCTGAGTTGTGAATGTTAATTATGATCAGTTTGTTAATGAGTTAGTCTGGTATTTATTGCCCCTCTTCCGGGTAGCTGCATTTGTAATGGCTGCTCCCATACTAAGTACGGGCACAATCCCAATGAATGTCAAGGTGATTATATCGGTTGCTATTACGATCGCTATTGTTCCCTCACTGACACCGAATAATACGATTGACCCAGTGTCATTAGAGATGTTTTTTTTGATCTTTCAGCAAATATTGATTGGTGTTTCGCTGGGTTTTGTCATGCAGTTTATTTTTGCAGCAGTTGTAATGGGCGGGCAACTGATAGGCATGCAAATGGGGTTGGGGTTTGCTTTGATGATGGACCCTCAAACGGGGATAAGTGTGCCAGTAGTCAGCCAGTTTTATAACATCATTGCTGTATTGCTCTTTTTATCAATTAATGGTCATTTGGTGCTTATTCAGATATTGGGTGAGAGCTTTAATGCGATTCCAATTGGTGGTGTTGGTCTACCTTTGTCAGCAATTGAATCGCTGGTATATTTTTCGGCATGGGTTTTTTCAGGTGCTTTGATTATGGTTCTTCCAGCAGTGGTGGCATTGTTGATGATTAACATGGTGATGGGGGTCGTTACCCGTGCAACTCCGCAAATGAATATTTTTGCGGTTGGTTTTTCGATTACGATTACAGCAGGCTTTATTGTCATTATGGTGACGCTTTCCACCGCATTGCCCCAGTTGATCATATTATTTAATGAAGGCTTTCTGTTTATGCGCGAAATGCTGGTAGCGGGTTAGGACGATGGCAGAATCTTCAGACGGCCAGGAAAAATCAGAAGACCCCACACCTAAAAAAATAGCTGATGCAAGGGAGAAAGGCCAAGTTGCTCGCTCTCGTGAGCTGACTACGACAGTGATGCTGCTATCTTCAGCTGTTGGGTTGTTGGTGTTTGGGCCGGCGATTGTTTCTACGCTTGGTGCTGTAATGGAAAATAGTTTCACCATTAAACGTGCTCATGTCTTTGATACAAAATATATGATGGATTCATTTTTTGATTCTGTTTCTGAGGTGTTAATTTCCTTGGCACCATTTTTATTGTTGTTAATTATATCTGCAATTGCGGGTTCTATATTGTTAAGTGGTTGGAATTTTAGTGTTAAAGCGTTGGCGGTGAAGGGATCTAAACTTAATCCTTTGTCTGGTATGAAAAGAATTTTTGGGCCGCAAGGCATGATGGAGCTTGGTAAGGCGCTGGCCAAATTTTTTGTTATATCAACAGTCGGATTAGCTGTTTTGTACTTAACCTCTAATCCAGTGCTTGGTTTAGGGATTGAACCGGTTAAAAAGGCAATTGCACATTCCGGTGAGCTGATTTTCTGGGGATTTTTTTCGGTGAGTGCATCGTTAATTCTTGTTGCCGCTGTGGATGTGCCTTTTCAACTTTGGAATCACAAACGTGAACTCAAAATGACCAAACAAGAGGTCAAAAATGAGACTAAGGATACAGACGGTAGTCCTGAACTCAAAGCGAGAATTCGTCAAACTCAGATGGAAATGGCATCACGTCGGATGATGGAGGCGGTTCCTAATGCGGATGTAATTATTACCAACCCGACCCATTTTTCGGTGGCAATTAAATATGATCAGGAAAATATGCGTGCCCCAGTAGTGGTTGCCAAAGGTGCTGATCAGATAGCTTTTGAAATACGCAATGTAGCCCAAGAGTCTAATGTACCTATTATGTCGTCACCAGAACTGGCGCGTGCGGTTTATTTTACAACTGAAATTAATGATGAAATACCTGAAGGATTATATCTGGCGATTGCAAGGGTATTAGCTTATGTCTTTCAGTTACGTGACCAATTTGATTCTGCTAAAGCAGATACCTTTGATCCAAACGATCTGCCAATTCCTGATGACATGCAGTTTGATGGTAAGGGTAAGCGAGAAGAGTAGTAGTAAGAGGTATTGATGTATGAGAAATATTAAAAATATGCCGTCATTTTCGGATCTGATGCGTCAGGGACTTGGCGTGCCGATAATGTTGATGGTTATGCTAGGTATGTTGATTTTGCCCATACCTGCATTGGCTCTTGATGCACTTTTTACTTTTAATATTTCACTTTCTATTATTGTGTTGCTAGCGGCTGTTTATGCCAAACGGCCACTTGATTTTGCTGTATTTCCCACGGTTATTTTATTGGCAACATTACTGCGTTTAGGTTTGAATGTTGCATCAACGCGGGTGGTATTGTTGGACGGGCACACAGGAACTGATGCCGCTGGTAAAGTGATTGAGGCCTTTGGTGAATTTGTTATTGGTGGTAATTATGCGGTGGGTCTAGTGGTGTTTGGTATTTTGGTGATTATTAATTTTGTTGTGGTTACCAAAGGTGCTGGGCGTGTTTCTGAAGTATCGGCTCGTTTTACCTTGGATGCAATGCCTGGCAAACAGATGGCGATTGATGCTGATCTGAATGCTGGGCTGCTTACCCAGGAAGAGGCTCAGGAGCGGCGTAAAGATGTTGTTCAAGAGGCTGATTTTTATGGTTCCATGGATGGTGCCAGCAAATTTGTTCGTGGTGATGCCATTGCCGGTATTTTAATTCTTTTTATTAATATATTTGGTGGTTTGGCGATTGGTATTGGGCAGCATGATATGCCGTTTTCTGATGCAGTTAGAAATTACACCTTACTGACAATTGGTGATGGCTTGGTGGCCCAGATACCTTCCCTGGTGCTGTCTACTGCGACGGCCATTATTGTCACTCGTGTGACCAGCTCGCAGGATATGGGTGGGCAAATTCTGGGGCAGTTGTTTGATGACCCACGAGTGTTGATTGTCACGGCAAGCCTTCTCGGCTTGCTTGGCATTATTCCTGGTATGCCAAATGTTGCTTTTTTGTCTATAGCCGCCGTCTTTGCAGGTGCTGCTTACATGAAAATGAATTTGAAATCAAAGCAGAAAGAGGCGGACATTGCTTCGCAAGAACTTAAGGTTGCCGCTGAAAAGGCTGTTCCTGAAGTCAAAGAGCTAACATGGGACGATGTGGTTCCTGTGGATACTTTAGGTTTGGAAGTGGGCTATCGGTTAATTTCTTTGGTGGACAAAGATCAGGGTGGCCAGTTGATGGGAAGAATTAAAGGTATTCGCAAGAAGCTAACTCAAGATCTGGGTTTTTTGATTCCCTCGGTACATATTCGCGATAACCTTGAGTTATCGCCCGATACTTATCGCATTACTCTGCTTGGCGCAACAATGGGCGAGGCGATTATCCATCCCGACCGTGAGCTGGCCATTAATCCAGGCCAGGTTTATGGTGCTTTACAAGGAATTCCCGGTAAAGACCCTGCCTTTGGTCTTGATGCTACCTGGATTGAACCTTCACAACGTGAGCAAGCTCAATCGATGGGCTACACCGTGGTTGATGCCAGTACGGTTGTTGCGACCCACCTGAGTCACATTATCAGTACTCATGGATATGAATTGCTGGGCCGTGAAGAGGTGCAACAGCTATTAGATAATGTTGCCAAGGTCGCGCCCAAACTTGTTGAGGGCCTAGTGCCAGATATTTTGCCTCTGGGGGGAGTGGTGAAGGTATTACAGAGTTTGCTTGAGGACGGTATCCCAATCCGTGATATGCGTCGAATCGTCGAAACATTGGCGGACGAAGGGGGAAGGAGTCAAGACCCCGCTGTTTTGACATCAATGGTCAGGGTTGCGCTTGGTCGATCAATTATTCAACAAATCAATGGCATAGCGCCAGAATTGGCAGTGATCACCCTTGATCCTGCATTGGAACAGTTATTGCAAGAGTCTGTTAGGACAGCAGGAAGTGGTGGCCTTGGGCTGGAACCTGGTTTGGCAGAGAATATGTTTTCTTCCCTGGGTGAGGCAACACAGCGACAAGAAATGAACGGCCAGCCAGCAATATTGTTGGTCTCGGCATTGGTCAGACCCGTATTGGCGCGCTTGATAAAGGGTTCAATTCCTGCTTTGAAAGTGTTGTCTTATAACGAGGTGCCAGACGATAAGCAGATCAAAATCATGTCGACAGTGGGGGGGCAGCAGGGGCCGTCATTAGGTTAACCAGAGCAAAGAAAGTGATTAAGTGATCGTATGATGCGGAATGAGGTGAGTAGGGATGAAAATAAAACGTTTTTTTGCACCTAACGTCAGGTCGGCGATGCGTATGGTTAAGGAAGAATTGGGTGAAGATGCTGTCATTCTTTCCAATAAGCGTGTGAATGGTGGTGTTGAAATTATTTCGGCGATTGATTATGACGAAAACGCATTACGCCGTGAGGTTCATCAAGAGCATGGGGCTGAAAAACATCCTGTTGTCACGCCGGTAAGTGATATTGAGCAGCGGCAGAATAAAACTTATTCCGAACTGAGTCGGCAATCTGATGAAAACGTCAATAATCATGTGAGAGAGAGAAGCCAGGAAAAACCGCAGATAGTTTGGAGTCAGGAACCTACTCTGATTGAGATGCGTGGTGAGATAAAAACAATGCGCGGGTTATTGGAGACTCAGCTTGCTGGACTGACCCTGACAGATCAGAAAATTTCCAATCCCTTTGAATATGAACTAAAGCAACGTATGGCTCGGCTTGGTTTGGGTACAAGGTTGACGGCTGAGCTGCTTCTGTCTTTACCCAAAGAGGGGGCTGTGGATGATTTGTGGCGTCGTTTATTAGGCAAACTTGCGGTGAGGCTTTCGGTCACTGATGATGATATTTTAACGCAAGGGGGTGCGGTTGCCCTGATTGGCCCAACGGGCGTTGGTAAGACGACGACCGTCGCAAAATTAGCTGCGCGCTTTGTTATGCGTCACGGGGCACGCAGTGTGGCATTTATTTCAACTGATAATTTCCGTATTGGTGCCCATGAACAATTGAAGGCTTACGCCCGAATTTTGGATGTGCCTATCCGTTGTGCCAATTCAGCTGAAACATTACAGATGGCATTGGATTACTTTTGTGACAAACGATTGGTATTAATTGACACGGCGGGTATGAGCCAGCGGGATTTGCGTCTGACAGAGCAGTTTTCTGTGTTGCAGGGTGAAAGTGACAGAGTGAAAACGTATCTGGTGGCATCAACAACATCCAGACTATCTGGTTTGCAAGAGGTGGTACGTGGTTTCAAAGGGGTTGAATTGAGTGGTTGTATTTTGACAAAGCTGGATGAAAGTACCAGCCTTGGTCATGCCTTGGATGTGGTTATCCAGCAGCAACTGCCGGTTGCCTATGTGAGTGATGGGCAGCGTGTACCAGAAGATTTGCAGCCAGCCAGAGCTCATACTTTGGTGAGTCGGAGTGTTGCGATAATGCAGGAAAGTTTAGATTTACTCGAGGATGAACTGATAACAGGGATTCAAGTTGCTGAGGTCGGTAGTTAATGCTCATGATGGAGAGTCAGATGGATCAGGCGGCAGGACTAAGAAAAGTGAGTAATCCTGGCCCCGTTAAAGTTATCGCAGTGGCAAGCGGTAAAGGAGGGGTTGGCAAAACTAATATATCAGTCAATCTTGGTTTGGCGATGGTCGCTGAAGGTAAAAAGGTCATGTTGATGGATGCCGATTTGGGTCTGGCGAACATCGATATTCTGCTTGGCCTGCACCCGAAATATAACCTGTCTCATCTCATTAATGGTGAGCGAACGCTGGAGGAAATTATTGTTAATGGCCCGAAAGGTCTTCAGATCATTCCCGCTTCATCCGGCACTCAGAATATGACGGAATTGACCCCCGCTGAACATGCAGGTGTCATTCAGGCGTTTAGTGAAGTTGCCCATGATCTTGATGTGTTGATCATTGATACGGCGGCTGGGATTGCTGACTCGGTCATCAGTTTTACTCGAGCAGCTCAGGAAGTGATCATCGTTGTTTGTGATGAGCCGACATCAATAACCGATGCTTACGCCTTGATTAAATTATTGAATCGAGATTACGGAATTCAACGGTTTCGGGTACTATCGAACATGGTTCATAGTATGCAGGAAGGGCGTGAGCTATTTAATAAAATGGTTAAGGTGACGGACCGTTTTCTTGATGTTACCTTGGACCTTATGGGAACAGTGCCCTACGATGAGTATCTAAGAAAGGCATTGCAGAAACAAAAAGCGGTTATTGACGCGTACCCCAGAAGTAAAGCCGCGATGGCATTTAAAATTTTAGCTAAAAGGGCTGACAATTGGCCGATTCCTAGAAGCGCGGGAGGGCATCTGGAATTTTTTGTGGAAAGATTGATTCAGCGTACGCAATAATAACGAAGGAACACTGTAATGAATGGACTCGCAACCTACAGTAAGAATATGCAACCGACAAAAAAAATACAAACACAAATAGAGAAAGAGATGACTTGGTAGTGAAGCATGCACCACTGGTGAAACGTATTGCCTACCATTTGATGTGTCGTTTACCCCCGAGTGTCCAGGCGGATGATCTGATACAGGCTGGCATGATTGGCCTGCTTGAAGCCGCTCGCAATTATGATTCCACACAGGGTGCCAGTTTTGAAACGTATGCCGGTATTCGCGTCCGTGGAGCCATGCTTGATGAAATTCGTAAAAATGACTGGGCACCTCGTTCAGTTCATCGCAAGGCACGTAAAGTGGCCGAGGCGGTGCGCCAGATCGAAAGCATGATGGGGCGTGATGCCCGTGATAATGAAGTTGCTGAAGCGCTTGAAATGTCACTGGACGAATACCATCAAACACTTCAGGCTGCGAGTGGATACTTGGTGCTTAGTTTTGATGAATTAGGTGCCGATGATGAGGCTGTTGCAACCAATATCAATCTTTCTTCTGTGGCAATAACGCCATTTGATGGGCTGCAAAAAGAAGATTTCAAGCGTAGTTTAGCCAAAGCGATCGCGGGACTGCCTGAACGTGAATGCCTCGTCATGACACTTTACTACGATGAAGAGTTAAATCTGCGTGAAATAGGTTCGATTTTGGGGGTCAGTGAATCCCGTGTGAGTCAAATTCACAGCCAGGCTTTAATACGTTTGCAGGCGCGTTTAGGGCAGTGGACGAAAAAGGATTCAGATTAATTTAAATCAGGCCTAAACATTTCCAGCCAAGTGCAGATAACAATAGGGAGATTATGGAACAATAAATATATAGCGTCCATAGTTCTTTCAAGAATCACTAGGTAAATGGAGGTTTCTAGTCTTGGATAAGAATATGAAAATTCTGATTGTAGATGATTTTTCTACAATGCGCAGGATCATCAAAAACCTATTAAGAGATCTGGGTTTTAGTAACACTGATGAAGCGGATGATGGTAATACGGCATTACCAAAACTTCAGTCGGGTAATTTTGACTTCCTTGTCACCGACTGGAATATGCCCGGTATGCAGGGAATCGATCTCCTTAAGGCCGTTCGTGCCGATCCAAACCTTGCAAGTCTCCCTGTTCTTTTGGTGACTGCCGAAGCAAAAAAAGAACAGATTGTTGAAGCTGCTCAGGCCGGTGTTAACGGCTATGTCGTTAAGCCTTTTACTGCCGCCACGTTGAAGGAAAAAATCGATAAGATTTTTGAACGCATCGAAGCGGGTTAAGGTTTAACGACACGCATCTGAAACAATGGGATATTCATAATGAACGAAAATAATATTTGCAGTGATGACGGCCTGGAGTATGCAAAAAAATTAGTTGCTTGCATAGAACAAGGTCATCAGGAAGAAGCTGAAAAGGTCATGGAGGACCTGTCGGCACTGCGAGAAAATCATTTGTTTCAAGAGCTGGGAAAGCTTACCCGTGATTTGCATGACACAATGGTAGGGTTTCAGCTCGATAGCAAAATTGCAGATATGGCGGCAACGGATATTCCTGATGCGGCAGAGCGTTTAAATCACGTTATTACCTTAACTGAGCAAGCAGCAGACAAAACACTTTCTGCCGTTGAGGCATCAATGTTGCTTTTTGATGAGCTTCGGAAAAAGAGTGAAAAGCTACATGGGAACTGGGATCGTTTCAGGAAGCGTGACATGGATGTCGATGAGTTTCGTTCTATGAGCGCTGAATTGGATGAGTTTTTTCAGTGGTTGGATCAAAAAACACCTGAAATTAGCAGCAGCCTTTCAGACATCATGATGGCGCAGGGGTTTCAGGATTTGACCGGGCAAATTATTGGCCGAGTGATTACCTTGGTGCAGGATGTTGAGGAAGGGTTGGTAGGCTTGATCCGTATGACAGGACAAAGAATGCATGTTCCTGGGACAGTGGAGAAAGACAAGAAAAAGGATGGGGCGGCTATTGAAGCGGTTGGACCCGCTGTGCCGGGTGTTGATAAAGGTGACATCGTGAATAATCAGGACGATGTCGATGATCTTTTATCCAGCCTGGGTTTTTGAGTATAACGGGGTGGTGGTTTAGATGGCAATTGATCTGAATGATGAAATCCTGCAGGATTTTCTGGTTGAAGCAGGTGAAATTCTTGAGCTACTTGGTGAACAGCTAGTCGAGCTTGAGCAGGCACCGGATGATCTAGAACTCTTGAATGCCGTATTTCGTGGCTTTCATACGGTTAAAGGTGGTGGTGGTTTTTTAGGGCTGGATACATTGGTCACAATCTGTCACCGTGCTGAAGATGTCTTTAATTTGCTACGACAAGGTGAACGCCAAGTAACACCAAAATTGATGGACGTGATTTTACAGGTCACGGATGTTGTTAATGACATGATGGATTCTATTCGTTCAGGTGTCGATCCAGAGGCTGCTGAGCCTGCCTTATTGCAAGCGCTTGAGGCAATACTGAAAGATGAAGCTGATGCTAAAGCAGTGCCAGAGCCAGAAGGGGTAACAGAACCCGCAGTGGCACTGACGTCGGCTGATGAAATTACGGATGATGAATTCGACCTTCTGTTGGATGATTTGCATGGTCAGACGCCAGCCCCGGCCGAAATGGCGGCGACGCCCGCGTCTGATACAGATGAAATTACTGAAGATGAATTTGAAGCGCTGTTAGATCAGTTGCATGATGATGCCGCACTAAAACAAGACGTCGCCTCCGCAACAGAAGACGTTAAAGCGAGTGAAACGGTAACCACAAGCACGGGTTCATCGGATGAGATGAATGAAGGTGAGTTTGAAGCCTTGCTCGACGACCTTGATGCTAAGAAAAAAGCGGCAGCTTCAACATCAAAAGCCGAGCCAGCACCAGCACCGAAACAAGCGTCTAAGCCTGCTGCTCCTGCGGCCAAAAAACCAGAAACAAAATCAAAACCCGTAACCAAAGCCGTCAAGGAAGCCCCTCCCGCTGAGACAACCGTCAGGGTCGACACCAAACGGCTGGATGATATTATGAATTTGGTGGGTGAATTAGTATTAGTGCGCAATCGCATGGCGACACTGAAATCGACAATGACGGCGGATGAGGAGGTGGCTAAAGCCATTGCCAATCTTGACCTGGTCACCGCTGATCTACAAACTTCGGTGATGAAAACACGGATGCAACCGATTAAAAAAGTGTTTGGTCGTTTTCCTCGCGTTGTTCGTGACCTTGCCCGCAGCCTTAAAAAAGAAATTAACCTGGAATTGATTGGCGAAGAAACTGATCTTGATAAAAATCTGGTTGAGGCTTTAGCAGATCCGCTGGTGCATCTGGTACGAAATGCGGTGGATCATGGTGTGGAATTGCCAGACGTGCGTGAACAGGCGGGTAAGCCCAGAGCGGGTACGGTGATCTTGTCGGCAACCCAGGAAGGTGATCATATTCTCCTGACGATTGATGATGATGGTAAGGGCATGGATGCAGATGTGTTGCGAGCCAGTGCAGTAGAAAAAGGCATGATGGATACCGATGCGGCTGCTCGACTGGATGAAAAGGCCTGTTACAACCTGATTTTTGCACCGGGTTTTTCAACTAAAACGGAAATTTCTGATGTCTCTGGACGTGGTGTTGGCATGGACGTTGTTAAGACCAGAATTTCGCAATTAAATGGTGCCGTTGAGGTTGATTCTAACCTTGGCAAGGGCAGCCGAATCACCATTAAATTACCATTGACACTCGCTATTATGCCGACACTGATGGTGGTGTTAGGGGGGCAGGTATTTGCTTTACCGCTGGCGAATGTTAATGAAATATTTGATATGGAATCAGCAAAACTGAGTACGGTGGATGGCAAGGAGGTTGTTATTATTCGTGAAAAGGCTGTGCCATTGGTACGGCTGAGTCACTGGTTGGTGAGCAATCCGGTTCAGACAACAGGTGTTAAAACCGAGGGGTTTGTCGTGGTGACCACCATTGCGGGGCAGCATATCGGCTGTGTTGTTGATCAACTAGTAGGTCAGGAAGAGGTTGTGATCAAACCGTTGGGTGCTATGTTGCACGGAACCAAAGGTGTTTCAGGTGCAACCATTACAGGCAATGGTGGAATCGCCCTGATACTTGATATGCCAGGGTTGATGGAAACCTATGCCAGTCGTATTTAGGAGAACAGCATGGCCGTTCGGGTACTTGTCGTTGATGATTCATCATTTTTTCGGCGACGATTAACCGAAATTTTCAATAGCGACACACACCTTAACGTTATTGGTGCAGCGGTAAACGGCCTGGAAGCTGTTGAGCTGGTGAAAAAACTCAAGCCTGATGTTGTGACCATGGATATAGAAATGCCTGTTATGGATGGTATTACAGCGGTCAAAAGAATCATGCAATCTAATCCACTGCCTATTTTGATGTTTTCATCTTTGACCACTGATGGTGCACAGGCGACCCTGAATGCGCTTGAAGCTGGTGCAGTGGATTTTCTGCCAAAACGGATGGAAGATATTTCTCAAGACAGGGATGCGGCCAAGCGACAACTGTGCGCCAGGGTTCGTTTGATTAGCGCCAAGGGATTGAAAAAAGCAGCCTTGGCCGCCACACGACCGTCTATCAAAAAAACAGACCCTGCGTTAGTGAAATCTTTGACGCCGATAAAAAATCGTCGCGGCGGTTATCGTTTGCTCATCTTAGGCACCTCAACAGGTGGCCCGGTGGCGCTGCAAAAAGTGTTAACCCATTTACCGGCAACATTTCCGCTCCCCATTTTGTTGGTGCAGCACATGCCCGCTAGCTTTACGCTGGCGTTTGCTGAGCGGCTTAACAAACTTTCCGGAATATCGGTCAAGGAAGCGTGTGATGGTGATCATTTGCAAAAAGGCTGGGCATATCTGGCACCCGGTGGGAAACAAATGTTGGTTGAGGATCAGCGTGGTGCACAGGTGATCAGAATTATTGATAGTCCAGCAGACCAAACCTATAAACCCAGTGTTGATATAACCTTTGGTTCTGCGGCAAAACTGTTTGCTGCTGATGTGCTCGCTGTTGTGATGACAGGTATGGGGGCTGATGGCCGCGAAGGTGCAAAAATGTTGAAAAATAAAGGTTCCACCGTATGGGCTCAGGACAAGGAAACCAGTGTCATTTATGGTATGCCTGCAGCGATTGCTGAGGCGGGGCTGGCAGACAATATATTGCCATTGGACGCCATTGCTCCGGCGTTGATGGATAGCGTTTGATTAGCGCATGGATATTTTAACACTCTTGGGTTTGCTGATCGGTTTTGGTGCCATCATTGGCGGCAATATCCTTGAAGGTGGTCATACATCGTCACTGCTACAGCTAACAGCGGCGTTGATCGTACTTGGCGGAACAGTGGGTGCAGTGCTGGTGCAAACTCAGTTGCCTGTTTTTATGCACTCACTGAAAATATTGTCATGGGTGTTCAAACCGCCAAAGATTGAACAAAAATTAGCCGTTGAAAAGATTGTCGGCTGGAGTAATATCGCCCGGAAAGAAGGCTTGTTAGGGCTGGAATCTTTGGTTGAGTCAGAGACGGATCTATTTGCCAAAAAGGGGCTGCAACTGTTGGTTGATGGCAGTGAGCCTGAATCTATTCGTAATATTCTTGAAGTTGAGATTGACGTAAAAGAGCATTTTGATACTCAAGCGGCCAAGGTGTATGAAGGCTATGGTGGTTACTCACCGACCATTGGCATTATCGGCGCAGTGATGGGCTTGATTCATGTGATGAACAATCTTGCTGATCCAAGTAAATTAGGCGCGGGAATAGCCGTTGCCTTCGTTGCGACAATTTATGGCGTTGCGCTTGCCAATCTAATTTTTTTACCGGTAGCAAATAAATTGAAAAGCCATATTCATAATCAGTCTCAGTTTCGTGAAATGATGGTTGAAGGGGTGATTTCAATTGCTGAGGGTGAAAATCCAAGGAATATTGAAACCAAGCTTGAAGGTTATCTGGGATAACATTTTTGCTTGTTTGTTTTGAACTCAAATCAGCCTGTTAATGTTTTTTTCATTAATCCCTGTTAGCGCTTCAAAGGCCTAAATCACCAGACGCTTTTTGGGCCAGCTATTCAGTTTGTGTACAGAATCTAGAATCTGCCTTTTTGTCACATCAATGGGTTCCATTCACTCAAAAGTCATTAGAATTTTTATTCTGACCCCGTTCCCAAGAGTGATATGGCTTGGCGATATACGTCTTGCATTGTATCGATTTTGCATCTGGCTTGAAATTATATTTTTCTTTTTCGGTCACTTCGCCGTCTTTTTTCACTCGCTGACCGTAAACTCATGAACGAAATTCTTCGCTTCCAAGATAGGGCATTGTATTGGTCTTGGCATCGGATAAAATTATCAAACCATAATAAATAGTGC
>JAJRWO010000069.1 GCA_024276775.1 Gammaproteobacteria bacterium
GGTGTTTTTGTTGTACCTCTCGAATGCCATTTCGTAGAGCTAGGCGTACACTGTCATTACAAAGAATTTTTTGTCTACGGTAAGTCACAACAGTGAAAAAATAAGTACCGCCTTTAGTCTTTGTACGTCGATAGTTAGACATTCAATTCAGTCATATTTTTATTTCATGGTTTTGGTGCATGAAATGCACCCTACTTCTGTGATTATGACTCCAAGGTAATTCTCGCCACAGTGTGGCGAGTTTTGAATTATCTGCATAAGTTTCGTAAAACTGTTTCATGCGCCAGATATTACTTGCCGTAAAACCACTCACATTGGGTTCTTTTTGCTGGATAAAGGATGCTAACTGCTCGACCGTACGCTTGCCCCAGTTAGCGCTATAAGCACCTATATTCCAGTACAGCTGCACCAGCGCTTTATTAACCTGCTGAAAAACCTGCTGTTTAGCTGTTTGTATTTGCTGTAACACTTCACTAAATTGCTTTTCCTGTGTAGTGATGATTTGCTTTTTCATTGACTTAACTTCTTTATAAGCTGGCTCCAGCTCATCGCCATTAGTGATCATGAGATGCGCCAGATTTTTCGATATCCGCTTTGATGACGTAGCTGTTTACGCTGACATAACGAGTGCCAGGTTCCAAGCCTCCCAGTACTTCAGCCCATTCGCCCGCTTGCAGACCAAGATCGAGCATACGCACTTCGTATTCTTCGCCAATCTGTGCATAAACCACGGTGAAATCTCTAAAAGCTTGCAGCCCGCTTCGTTTTACCGCTAAGGCAGCGGTATGTTCCCCGACGGTTATGTTTGCACTGACGTGCTGCCCAGGGCGAAGTTGACCCTTTTTGTTATCCAGTACCACACGCACATTCACGGATTGATTGGCTTGTGCCATTACATCAATGCGAGAGACTTTACCGCTGACAGTCTGACCGCTGGTGGTGTCGGTAATGGTGACAGGTGCACCCATTTTTACTTGCGCCAAATCGGTAGGAAAGACCGATAGTTCGGCCCAAACTGAGCGGGTGTCGATAATTGTAAACAGTTGACGGCCATCCGTCTGTTCACCGACATTGGCAGAACGTTGGCTGATCACACCATTAATTGGTGACGTAATGTTCACAAGCTGCAAGCTTTGATTGCTTTCGACGGTAGCCAGTTTTTGGCCTTTGCGAACCTGCTCACCCTGTGAGACTGAAACGGATTTGATCGCGCCATCAAAACGGGCGGTGATGTTGCGCAGTTTTTCGCTGTTGGCTGCAATCTGGCCATACACACTAATCGTTTTTTGCATGACAACTGAACCGGCCACCGAGGTTCCAATTTCCAGCGCTTCAGCAACCGCTTTTTCTATTTTGGTACGCCCCTCAAAGCTATCGTATTGCCAGCGGTGTGTTTCATCGTTATGCGTGGCAGTAATCGTGACAACAAACGAATGCGGCTCGTAGATAACCATATCACCGCGTAGCGCTTCACCGATTGCTTCAAAGTTAATATCATCCACCTTGCCACCCAGGCGAGTTAACTTAATGTTGAGATCCACTTCATCAGGGTTAAGTGCCTTACCATTTTTTGTTGCCCAGGCACGATACTCGGGGGGCACGCCGGTTTCAAAAATAGCCAGTTCAAGGGTGAAATCGCCATCGTTTAACAATCGTCCGTAATTCGGACCTTTTTCGGGTTCTTCTTCACCGTGCTCACCATGTTCATCATGGCCATGGTTGTTTTCTGAGTGAGGGTCACTGCACGCTGCTAGAAATACAATCAGTAGCAGTAGCAGACAAATTTGGTGTGGGAATACTTTCATAGTGCTGTTCATTTTAGGCCTCATAAATTTGGCTGCTGTATAAGAGAAGTCGTTTGCGCAATACGCACACCGGTCAGTCGTTCGATTTCAATGATATAGCGGTGAACATCAACACTGGCTTCAACCAACGCATTGTGTGCATCCAATAGTTCCGCCTGGACGCTACGCAGTTCCAGGTAACTGTAGCGGCCAAGCTTATAAGCTCGACGGGTCTCTGTGAGTGCCCGTTCAAGGGGGGGGATAATCTCACCACGAACGGTTTCAATAATATGCAGACTGTGTTGCAATTTTTCATACATAACGAAGAGCGCGGTTTCAATGCGAACCTGTGTCGCCTCTTCTTCACGGCTTGTTTTAGCCAGATTGGCACGCGCTTCGGCAATGCGGCCGGGGTTACGTGTACGCTCGCCAAAAGGAATACTAATACCGGCGACAAAGGCTTGATCATTACCCACATTGGTATGACGAATCCCAGCATTAACACGCCAGCTGGGTCTGTCTTGAACCAGTGAAAGCTGTAACTCCGCCTTTTTTAACCATTGATTTGATAACAGTCGAGTGAATTCAGGATTTCGCGTTAACTGGGATTTAAGTGTCTCAAATGATGCCACTTTAGGAAGCTGGGTAATGTCGCCTTCAACACGCGCAAAGGTTGGTATTGTCTCGCCCCATTGGGCGGCCAATTGGCGATTCGCGGAGAGCAGCTCATGCTCAATCTCTTCGCGTTGCATTTTTCTGCGCGCCAGTTCCGCTTGTGCTCTGGAGAGTTCTGCCTCGGGTGTATTGCCTGCTTTTACCCGTTTGGATACGGATTTAATCGTCTCTTCAGCTAACTGAATAGTTTTATCTGCATTCACCTCGCGTGCTTGATAAGCCAAACTGACCAGGTAACGGCGTGCGGTTTCGGCCGCTACATCGAGTTGTTTTAATTCTGCTTCAGCGTTGATTAATGACGAGCCTGCGGCAGCAGCATCAATATAACGCTGACGGATTCCACGCTCGATCACCCAACCAATACTGAGAGTGGCTTGTGCGCTATCCAGGCCTTTCTTTTTGCCTGTGCCTAACACATCTTCCAGTTCAAAATTGAGTTCAGGACTGGGGGCCAACCCCGCTTGCTGCACTCGCCCTTGTTGGGCTTTCAGTTGATAATCAAACGCTCGCAGGTTCGGGTTGTGTTCAATCGTCTTGATAACGGCTTCATGCAAGCTGATCGTAGGTTTGTCAGTGATTAATGCAGAGGCAACAACACTGTTCGTCGTCACGACTGAACTCAGTAATGCCAAATAAAATAAAGCTGGCCGCATAGCCATTCGTCTTGGCATAAAAAAAGATACCCACATTACAAATCTCCTTGTGTACGCTTACCTACGTACAGACGTAACAAATCAACCCGCGCAGCAAGCTGCGATAGATATATTCAAAAGGATTAGTACTGTGGCGGCGCTCGTAAGGGAGGAGAAAAAAGATAATAACGATGAAGGATGAGCTTACTTTCACGGCAACGCTGAACGAGTTGTCGTGAAGAGATAAATGCCATCAAGGTAAAAAAAAGAGTGAATAACGCTATTACAAAAACATTATTATTAAGGCTTTTCAATACCCCATCAGGAGTGATATCAACCTCGAATACCACGCTATTATGATGCTTGTGAGAGGAATCGTGAGCAAAGTGGGCTTTACTCAAATGGGCATGATTGCTGGCTTCTGCCGAGTGATGGGGCTGGATATCATGACTATGTAATTTAACATCTTGCGCGCACAGCACTGCCAGAGAGAGAAAGAAGCTCCACAATAGCAATGTCCGTCTGCTTGTCTGGCGAAAAAAGTCCATATCTTTTTCAGGCTACACGGTTACTTGAACAAAAGACAGCGTTTTCATGGCTGGGGTTTTTGTCGGGCTTTCAACTATGAATAGAGTGAAACGGAATGCAGTTGAAAGCCCGACAAACATCTTCACGTTCATTACCAAGAAGAGTCCGTTGTAATTGAGATTCTTACCGCATGAAAGCTGTGTAAAAAGTCTATTGGACTACGCGCGTAAATGCAGCCAATAACACCGCCATATCACGTATTGCAGCGGCGAATTCTCGCGTTGCTTTATCGGAAGAGGACAACGCCTCAGTTTTGGTGATCAGCTCTTTAAGTGTAAGCCCGGCATAATCGGCAATCAGACCAGTGCCCACATTACCATCAAAATCCACTATATATTTTTCGTTAATACCCAGAATAGCGACTTCCGTAATGCGTTGATCGGCATTAATGCCCAGCGCAAATTTAAGGTCGCCGTGCCGGTAACTGACTTTACCCACATAAGCAGCACCCAGAATAGTATTGTTTTGTTTATCGCTCGCGAGATAATAGCTGTAGAGGCCATCATCCAACGCAATGCCGTAGGTCTTTTGTGCCCAGTCAACAGCCTCTTTTTTGAGTGGCTGCTTACGTTTAACAATTTTAGCGCCATTGGGCAACATCGCTTTTAGTGCCGTCTTATTATCCAGAAAGGTGATGGCTGGCCCAGCATGGCCTTTGTGTGCGTGGACGTCTTGCGACCATACAGTAATGCCGAAAGTAAGACTGACAGCCAACAGTGGCATGAACAGGTATGACAGCAGACGATGGAAATTCAAATTCATAACACTTCCTTTAGTTATAATAGTGTGGGCTCTGTACGGGGCGGTGGTGTATTATCATTTTTTTCTTTCATCAGCCACAGTTCCCATAATACTCTGAATGAGATAAAGGCGAAACAAAGCCCAATGATGGTTCCCATGGCAACTGTCAGGTAGGCAAAACCACCCGAGACAAAGCGCACTAAATTGAGGCTGATAATATCACCCCATAAACTCAGAAAAAGCAGTGAGACAACAGTCGTTTTGACCGTTTCCGTGAGCTGTGTTAAGCAGATAAGTCCACCCATCGCCATCAACAGTAGAGCAAACGAGAGCAGGTGAACGTGAGAGACTTGAGCCAAAATTTGTGCTGGCAAGGTGTCATCACCACTCGCGCCAGCACCATGATCCATGCTCGACATATCCATCTGCGAGTGATCCATACCCGCCATGTTCATCTCACCCATTTCA
>JAJRWO010000070.1 GCA_024276775.1 Gammaproteobacteria bacterium
CGGCCTGGTCGATATAAAGCCAGGCAATATCGTGATCATCACGTTCCAGGCGCCAATTTTTATATTGTTGTTCTGTCATGATTTAATCCCTTTCAACGGCCATTGCGCCGCCCTGGCCACCACCGATACACAAACTGGCCATACCGCGCTTGCTAGCCGTTCGTTCCAATATGTGCAGTAAGTGCAAAACAATCCGCGCCCCACTAGCTCCCACTGGATGACCGATACTGACACCTCCGCCATCAACATTCAGACGACTGCGGTCAAGCTCTCCGATCACCGAACGCGAACCCAGCTCATCGTTGCAATAGTCCTTGTCTTTCCATGCCGCCACGTTGGCCAGCACCTGGGTGGCAAAAGCTTCATTCAGCTCCCAGTAATCAACGCTGTCGAGTTTCCAGCGCTTACGTTTTAAAATGGGTGTCATGGCATGTACCGGTCCCATGCCCATCTGGTTTGGGTCGCAACCGGCCCATTCGCTGTCGACGATACGCCCCATTACCGGCAGTTGGTATTGCTTAACCGCTTCTTCGCTGGCCAGAATTAATAACGCGGCACCATCCGTCACTTGAGCGCTGTTGCCGGCGGTCACGCGGCCAAAACGTCGGTCAAATACAGGTCTCAATTTGGCCAAATTGGCAATACTACTATCACGGCGCAGACCAGTATCGTGCAAGTGGTGCTTGCCGCGGCTGTCGTAAATCGCCTCAATTTCATCCAGCCAGCCCTCGTCCTGAGCCTTGGCCAGACGTTGGTGGCTATCCACGGCGTAAGCGTCCATGGTCTCTCTATCAATGTTAAATCGGTATGCCAGAATTTCTGCGGTCTGCCCCATCGACAATCCGGCAAGTGGGTCACTCAGGCCACGCAGCAGGCCGATAATGGGGGCTAAATGACCGCCTCGCAGTTGGCTCAATGCCTTGAGTTTCTGGGTCATGGTTTTGCATCTGGCCCAAGCCGCCAACCAGGCCACCATCTTGTTATTCAACAATACCGGCGCGTGGCTCATGGCCTCAACGCCCCCTGCCAGAATCAGATTGGAACGACCCGAGGCGATGTTGCCATAGGCGCAATCCAGCGCCTGCATGCCGGAGGCACAATTACGCTGCACGGTCCAGGCAGGCACATGTTTGCCACAGCCCAAGCGCAGCGACAGCATACGGGCGATATTGGCCTCATCCGGCCCGGGCATGACACAGCCCAGAATGACTTCATCCAGTTGGCCTGGTTCAAACCCATGCCTGGCCAGCAATGGCCGTCCGGCGGCTACCGCCAGATCAGAGGCCCTGAACTGCGCCGGCTTACCGCTCACCTTAAAAAAAGGTGTGCGTGCGCCGTCCACAACAAAAACCGGTTTTCCCTTGTTCCGTGTCACCATCTTATGACTCCTTGTTCCAGTAGTCCGGACTAAAATCGTCGACCTTGATCACCTCTCGCCTGGCGGCAATGGCGGCCCTGACCAGCTCAGCTTCATGGGCTTCGATCACCCCTTCGGCCAGACCACTGTCGACCAGTTCATCTTCCCGTTTTTTTGTCAGTTTTCCATTCTTTACCGCAGAACGTAGTATCCGTTCAATCATTTCAGCGTCTATGACCTTTTGCAGTGCTGACTCCAGACGACCCAGTGCTTCATTTTCATCTGTGGGCACATAGATGCCCTTGGTCAGACGATCACGCGCCTCTGAGGGTGACAGCAAAATACGGGTGGCCTGTTGGCCAAGCCGATCCAAAGGCAGATGATAACGCTTGCCCCAAGGCATGATCATAAACCGTAGCACAGATGCCAGCGGCCGCGACGGCAGGTTGCGCAACAGACCACGCAAGCTCTCCTGCATCTGGTATAGAGAGTCATCGCAAGCCCACTGCAACAACGGTAAGTCCTCTTTGGGACTGCCCTGGTCATGGAAACGTTTCAAACAGGCCGAGATCAGATATAACTGGCTCAGCATATCTGCCAATCGACCGGAAAATTTTTCCTTGCGCTTCAATTCGCCTCCAAGGGTTAACATCACCACATCCGCCACCAGGGCAAAGGCCGCCGCCATCCGGGTTGCCTGTTGATAGTAGTAACGCTCCGTCCCGGACTTGGGTGCCCGCTGTAAACGTGCCCCTGTCAGCCCTAGCCACAAGGTGCGAGCACCATTACTGACGGTAAAACCAATATGGCCAAACAGCGCTTTATCGAAAGCAATCGCGCCACGCTGCTGGTCTTCATCCTGCACCGCTTCCATCTCTTTCAGAATATAGGGATGACAGCGAATCGCCCCTTGGCCAAAAGTAATCATGGTACGGGTCAGGATATTGGCGCCTTCCACGGTGATGCTGATGGGAATCGATTGATAAACACGCGCCATAAAGTTACGCGGTCCCATACAAATACCACTGCCCCCCTGCACGTCCATGGCATCGTTAACCACCTGACGCATCCGCTCGGTCATGTTGTACTTGGCAATGGCTGAGATGACCGATGGTTTTTCACCCAGGTCAACTGCCGCTGCTGTCATTACCCGCGCCGCATCCATCAAGTAGGTATTGGCAGCGATGCGTGCCAGCGGTTCTTCCACCCCTTCAAACATACCAATCGGGGTATTGAACTGTTTACGAATCCGCGAATAGGCGCCGGTAGCACGGGATGCCAGCTTGCCCGCCCCCACGCTCAACGCAGGCAGCGAAATTGAACGCCCGGCCGCCAGACACTCCATCAACATCCGCCAACCCTGCCCCACTCTATCCTGACCACCAATCACCCAATCTATGGGAATAAATACATCTTTGCCCTGATTGGGGCCGTTCATAAAGGCCATGCTTAACGGCGCGTGACGGTTACCAATGGTAACGCCCTTGGTATCTGTCTTAATCAGTGCACAGGTAATGCCGATATCTTCAATTTGACCAATCAAATGATCCGGATCGTAGAGGCGGAAGGCCAGGCCTAATACCGTCGCCACCGGGCCAAGGGTGATGTAACGTTTGTCCCAATTGAGACGAATGCCAAGCACTTCTTTACCTTCGAACTGGCCCATGCAAACCACGCCGTTGTCTGGAATAGACGCCGCATCAGAACCGGCGGTTGGCCCAGTCAAGGCAAAACAGGGTACTTCCAGCCCTTTGGCCAAACGCGGCAGATAATAATCTTTTTGCGCCTCGGTACCGTAGTGCAACAGTAGTTCAGCCGGGCCAAGGGAATTGGGCACCATCACCGTTACCGCTGTTGATACCGAACGACTGGAGACCTTCATCACCACACTCGAATGCGCCAAGGCGGAAAATTCCAGACCCCCGTATTTTTTAGGAATAATCATGCTGAAGAATTGATTGTCCTTGATAAACTGCCAAACCTCGGGTGGCAGGTCGTGACGCTCTTCAGTAATGTGCCAATCATCCAGCATCGCGCACAACGCTTCTACCGGGCCATCAAGAAAAGCCTGCTCTTCAGCAGACAATTGCGGTAAAACCATGGCATGCAGCTTATCCCAGTCGGGGCGACCGCTGAATAAATCACCGTCCCACCACACCGTACCGGCACCCAATGCTTCTTTTTCAGTCTGCGACATGGGTGGCAACGCCTTGCGTAACAATGGCAAAACACGGTCGCTAATCAAGCTACGACGCAGTGCCAGAATATTCAGCGGTACAATCACAATCAACAGCACCAGCCAATGCAGGGTTAACGCCAGTGATGAGTAAACACCCAACAGCGTCGCGACCAGCATCAACCCAGCCAGCACCGCACTCCACTGCCACAAGGCAAAGCGGTTATAGGCCATGAACCAAATCGCTGCCACCATTATCAAACAAAAAAGTATTGCCATAAAAACCGTCCTTTTTTTAGCTAGTTTTTTTCAACCACAACATCCTGTTGCTCAAATCGCGTGCCATCCGCAGCATAACACTCCCCCTGAGCATGACAGACCACACCCTCCTTATCCCAAGGTAACTGGCGATAAAGTTCAATATCATCAAAATCGAGTACTGGATATTTAATAATTTTAAAATAAGGTGAATAATCAAAATCACGCTGTGTATACAGGCGCGTATTGCGCTTATACATACGCAGCTCACCATCACCACCACGATGAATGACGGGCAATATGGGATAACACACGGCAGCAAAAACCTCGGCGATCATGGCCGAGCAGACCGTTTTAGTTTGATCATCGGCCTTGAGATCAAACAGGGTCGAGCGCCAACGTCGCGGCAGAATACCGTAAGGAAATACAAACCTGGCAAGATCCACCAGTTGGCGGATGTCATATTCACGGCCAAAATATTTGGCTGCCTCGGCAATTACCTGTTGGCCATCTTGGTGCGATAAAGCCTTGGGGCGACAGATACGCAGGTGCTCATTTTTATAACTCGACAATGGTGAGATCACCGTACCCCGCCCCAACAGAGGTTCAATCAAGAGTTGTTCACTCGGATCACCCCCGTAATGGCGCTGAATCTCTGCACGCAGCTCAGCGTCTTCAATGTCTTCAAGCCGACCAATGCAAAGTGCTGAGTGTGTCCATGAGCTCAGGGTGATGGTTTTAATGAAACGGCTAATGCGATTGCGACCTTCGACCAACAACACGTCACAGGGTTTGATCTCAACAGACAGACGCTCAAAATCACAGGGAGGAATACCCCAATGACCATCCTCAGCATTAAGCCATTTGACCAATTTATCTACCAGCCACGCCTTCAAAGCCATAATAAAATTGCTCCCCCCAAGAGCCTGCCCTGCTACGGTTAATCCAAATCATAAAGATACCAAAGAAAGCATACGCACTGGAACAACAATAAAAACCCAGAATACTCCTTATGTCATTATTGATAAACACTCAAATCAAAGTAACTCCATGGGCAATTCTTCGAAATCACTCTCGTCAGCCCTCATCGGTGCAGACATAGATGGCTTGCCAGTCGCCTTATCGTCCTTCTGATCAACGCTGCCAACGTTATGTTTGCCATGTGCCGTTACTTCGCCAATCCCAGCATCCATATCAATATTGATATCACTCACCCCCAACACATTTTTGGGTAAATCATCAAAACCACCTTCTTGAGCCTTATCGCGGTCAGAGAGCACTTGGTCGATAACCCCCTCACCACGGCGAATCGCCTCATCGGCCTTCTTATTCATGACAATCAGAGAAATCCGCCGATTAATAGGATTAAACGGGTCAGCCTTATCAAATAAGGTTGACGATGCCAATCCCACCACCCGGCCAATCTGTGCTTCTGCCACACCACCATCCACCAAGGCCCGCCGCGCTGCATTGGCCCGATCAGCAGACAGCTCCCAGTTGCTGTAACCTTCCCGACCTCTGAATTGAGAGGCATCGGTGTGACCTGTGAGACTGATTCGATTCGGCACATCACGTATGAACTTGGCCAGTTCGAACAGAATATCCACAGTGTAGTACTTCAAGTCAGCCTTGCCACCATCAAACATGGGACGGTTTGCCTTATCCACAATCTGAATACGAAGACCTTCAGGCGTAATCTCAATCAGCAGTTGATCTTTATACGGTGCCAGGGAATCACTTTCTTCCACGGCCTTTTTAAGATTTTCCATCAAATCATCAAGTATCTTTTTTTCCTGCTGCTCTTCCTTGGCACGCCTTTTCTCCGAGTCATCAAGATCAACTTTTTCTTTTTTAAAGTCTTCATCCTTATCATGCTTTTTAATATCAGGCACATTACTGAGTGCAATCAAGCTGGTACTAGAACCGCCTGGGCCTTGCACAGAACTCGCTGGCGCGCTTGTGGATACCCCTTCGCTCATACTGGGGTTATTGAAATATTCAGATATCGCGGCCTTTTCTTCCTCAGAAGTTCCTGCAGTCAACCACATCAACATAAAGAAGGCCATCATCGCCACAGCGAAATCGGCAAAAGCTACCTTCCAGGCACCACCATGATGGCCATGACCACCATGATTCACTTTTTTGACAATAATAGGCTGTTTTTTATCGATCACCTCGACAAGACCTAGTTGCCGCCGCCATTTTTAACATGCTCTTCCAACTCAAGAAAGCTGGGGCGGATGCTTGAATACATCACCTTACGACCAAATTCAACCGCCACCTGCGGATTGTAGCCATTCACTGCCGACAACAAACAAACTTTTATACATTCATAAAACTTGGCCTCTTCACGGGTAATGTGCCCCATGGCTGTCGCCAGTGGGCCAACAAAACCATAAGCCATCAAGATGCCGAGAAAGGTTCCCACCAATGCAGCCGCAACGTGATGACCAAGCACCGCCGGATCGCCACCGATAAACGACATGGTAATAACAATGCCCAGCACCGCGGCAACAATACCAAAACCAGGCAAGGCATCAGAAACAGCTGTCACCGCTTCGCCCGGCATCTCAGCCTCTTTATGATGAGCGGCTAATTCCATATCCATTAGATTTTCCAGTTCAAATGGATTCATACTGCCGCCCACCATTAGCCGCAGGTAATCGCAAATAAAATCAGTAATATGATGATCAGCAACAATCTTCGGATATTTGCTGAACAAGGGGCTATCCGCGGGTGCCTCAATGTCTTCCTCAACCGACATCATGCCTTCCTTGCGCGTTTTTTGTAGCAACTCATACATCAGTGATAACAGCTCAAGGTATAAGACCTTGTTATACTTGGAGCCTTTCAAGGCACCCATTGCACCCGTCATCGCAGACTTCAAAACACTGCCAGGATTGGCACTGACAAAGGCACCGAGAGCAGCGCCACAAATGATTATCAACTCAAAAGGCTGCCACAACGAACCCAGCTGACCATGCGCCAGCACAAACCCGCCACCTACGCAGACCAAGACGATAATGTATCCAATAATAATACGCATTTTGAGCGAGTCCTGCCCTTTGTTTTATCATTTACGTCAAGTCATATCGACGCCATCTTCATTTCCTTAAACCATAAATTAACCGTGTTTTAAATTTATCCTGAAAAATCAGTTAAACAATGATGGCGAGTGAAGAATATTGGCTCCACAGTATTTTCAAAAAATATTAGCGCCAGCCGTCGGTTAAGTGGAAAATTTTAGCCGTGCGATGGAACCAAGCGGTTATGCTATACCCATAGCGTTATGAATTTATGTGTGAAGAATAGGTCATGTTTTTTCCAGGGCACCCACAGTAGGCGCGCTTAGGCGAGGCAGAATGACGACGAATAGTGGGCTGTTTGGAGGAATTCTAACGCCGCCCCGGGGAAAACAGGGCATGTTATTCGGCCTGAATTTATAACGTTATGGGTATATACCACGAACAACTGATTTTTTAGGTTTATTAAAGATTCTATTCACAAGGTCGTCATTGATTCAGTCAGGGAATACCTTATAGTTAATGAATACGGATATGGAAGAAAAAAAAACGCTTGAACAATGGGTAGAATGCCTCAGCAAGCTTTATTTGCCGCTGTTAAAACATTCACACCAGGCGCTAAAGGAAATGGGGGCATATGAAGATGTATCCATGGCCAAACTCTCCAATATCGCACTCACAGATCCTGGCCTGAGTCTGGCCCTATTACGCGCCGCCTGCTCCATGCCCAGGAGCCGCCTGCAAGATGAAATACACACCGTCGATGCCGCCGCCATGAAACTTGGTGCTGGCAATATTACCAAAGCCATCGAAGCGATACCGTTTCTCGAAGACAGCATTGATGACGCCAGCAAAACACTCTACATGCAGATTATCGCCCGTGACTATCACGCGGCTTACCAGGCCTATGGCTTTGCTCGCGAGCGGGTGGATATGGCCCCCGAGGAATTATTTACCGCGGCCATGCTACATGGCATTGGCACCTTGATGTTACTGATTCATGGCAATGGTGTTCTTGCCAAGTGCAGCACACTTAATGATCTCGACTCACAAAAAGAAACACTCGGTTTCAGCCTTACTCAATTATCTCACGCGCTGGCACAACGCTGGAAACTCTCCAGCTTTATCGTCCAAAGCCTGGAAAAATACGATGAAAACGAACGCCTCAACCCTCGCCTGTACGAGGTTCAGTTGGCCAGCCAGGTAGCCATCAGCGCAGAAAAGGGCTGGCAAACAGAAGAGATGGAAACACTGATTGAAAAGATTGCTACCCACTTGCGCTGCGATATCGAAGCAGCCATCCTTGGGGTGCGCGACAACGCCATTCATTCGGCAGATGAAACCGTGTTCTACGGCGTTACCCCCGCCGCCGCCAGCCTGCCCGACCTGGATGAAGATATTCTGAAAACATTCAGCCCACCCGCATCGGATGCCGATGATAAAGAAATAAGCACAGCACCACAAAAACAAAGAAAAGCGCCACCAGCGGCCAGCCTGGCCGTCATTGATGAACCCTTTTCACCCCTCAATCACGCCATCTTCGACAAGGTTGTGCAGGACATAAAGGCTCAGCTGGCTGACGAATTCAATCTCGCCGAATTCATGAGCCTAATCAAGCGCGGCTTTCAGGACGGCCTGAAACTCAACCGCGCCTTTTTTGCCATGCTTGAACCGGACAAAAAAAATCTCATCTGCAGATTCATTTTTAGCAATGAAACAGGCCTGCGTAACCTGCGTATCCCGGTGAACAACCACAACCTGTTTCAGCGACTGCTGGACAAACCACAAGCCATTCGTTGCCGCCAGGAAAACCAACATAAAGTCATCCCTTTAATCCCGCAGGCATTTTATAAATTCATCAACATCAATCAATTTTTTGTCATGACCATTCGCACCAAAGGCAAGGCGCTCGGGGTAGTATACGTCGATCGCTATGGCAATGATTATGGCCTCGACCAAACCGACTATGAAACACTTTGTCAATTATGCCAGCTACTCTCTAAAGGTTTTGAGCGTTTAGGCAGATAGTTTATTTAGAACAGATAAATATAAATAATGTATTATTTTCTACGAGAAAATTATCTTAGGAATGGAAACTATATACGGTTTGCAAATGCTGCTCTGATTTGGTGTCTATTTGACCGCTCCACCAAAGGGGCACGCTGAAGCAGAGAGACGAGTTGTCAATGTTATATAACTCCCATTCCTTCGCTCAACCACCTGCTAAACAGGCATGTAAAAACCGAGGAAACATCATGACGCTTGAAGATCGCAGACACGCACGCACACAGGTCAACTACGAAGACGCCAACGACTGTTTTCATCTTGAAGTTTATGATCGTCGCTACGTCCTCAACCGTATTCACGACATTTCCATATCCGGCACGGGCATTCAGATTCCCAATGAAATAGAACCTGGCACCCCGGTCAAACTGGTACTCCGCAGCGGCAACCACAGTGTCAGCGTGAATGGTGTTACCGTCTGGAGCAATCCAATCCCGTTGGGAAAAGACCCAATATTACCCAACCCCAGCTTTCGCACCGGCGTACAATTCGACCCCCGCGATCACAATTGTTCCTTATTTTTTATGGCCCTGCGCGACTTTATCTCTAACCGTAAAAAACCTGTTCGTCAGGCGCCTGCCCAAGAATAACGACCATTGCAAGGACAGGCCATTTTGCGTCAAAAAGAACCCCAAATGGGGTCACAACAATGCAAAGATTTTAGATCCTGCCAGTGACTGTGCTCACTGACAGGAGACCCTCGAAAGGAAAACTGACAAGTGTGGGGCGCAGGTAAAAAAACAGCCTGACGCCGATTGCCTCGTTGCATAATGTGGTGGGGATATCCCGGCAACACAACTCTTGCTAGTGCAGTGT
This sequence comes from Gammaproteobacteria bacterium, assembly GCA_024276775.1. Classification (GTDB taxonomy): domain Bacteria; phylum Pseudomonadota; class Gammaproteobacteria; order Tenderiales; family Tenderiaceae; genus Tenderia. Next base: position 9,695 of record JAJRWO010000070.1, read on the forward strand.
ATTAAACTGTTTGTAGAGATGTAAGTGTTTTTCTTGCGCGACCTACTTTTACTAAAATATCATTCGCTGACTTTGTCCAGACAAACGGCTTTTTTTTATTGTGTATTTCTATAAAGCTCATAATCGATTTTTCAAGCTCTTTGACCGACCTGAACACACCACGTTTCAATTGCTTTTGGGTGAGTAGGCCGAAAAATCTTTCAACCAAATTCAACCAAGAAGCGCTGGTTGGGATAAAATGCAAATGAACGCGCTTGTTCCGCTTTAATCATCACCTTACTGTTTCATGTTTATGTGTCGAATAATTATCAACGATTATTTGACTATAACTCGCATGATCCAGGTATAATATTTTTTTGAATATCGTTGATAATGGTTGGTCAGGCAGAGGGGAGGGAAGTTGAAACATTATCATTTACTTCCTGGTTGGACCCCGGAGTTTGCATTGGCATCACCAATGTATGCTCCCTTACGCCACTTGGCCAAACATTTTAATGGTTTTGATCAGTGGCCGGATCTGCGTGATTATCAATATCTTCTAAATACATGGCCAGACACCATTAATACCTTGATGGGTAAGCCGTTAAAAGTCGTTGCCCAAGATGGTAAGCCTGGTTGTTTTGAAGAACACTATGCGCCACGTATATTTAAAACTGGCGAGTTGCAAACGCGCACGAAAAATTGGCATGATTTTTTTCAATACCTGACCTGGTTTATATTTCCGCTGACCAAGGCCCAGATTAATGCCATTCACTTACCCTATGCCCAGCAGCGAATTGAGGTGACGCAACAACGTGGTCGTCGCTCGCCAGTGGAAAATATGTTGTCGCTGTTTGATGAGGGCGGTGCGATTATTGTTTCATCAGAGCCTTTTCTGTTGCAATTGATCCGTGACTTTAAATGGAAGGAGTTATTTTGGCAGCATCGCGATGAACTGGAGAAAAGCATGGCTTGCATCACCTTTGGCCATGCTATGTATGAAAAGGGCCTGGCACCTTATATTGGCATGACAGCTAACAGTATCTTGATCGAGACAAATCAGGATTTTTTTATTAAGGAAAATGCACAGCAGCTGCAATGGCTGGATAAGCAACTGGCAGCACTGTTTAAAGCAGGTGATATATTGTGCAAACCTAAAGACCTGCAACCCTTCCCTATTCTTGGTATGCCAGCCTGGGACAGCGATAATAATGTGGAGAAATATTATGACAATGTTGATTATTTTCGCCCTGGCCGAAAAGGAAACCATCAAGCCGTATTGGTTAAATGTTAATGAAGTTTGAGCTTGAAGCCATTGGTATTTTGCATTCCTGTTTTAAGCAGCGCTTTGGCATTCCGTCACAGGCACGTTTGGCAACAACTGCGCGTGGTTGGATAGAGTTTTATCCCCCCTATGATCGAGAAGAGGCATTTGTTGGGCTGGAGGGTTTTTCTCATGTCTGGCTGATCTTTCAGTTTCATCAAAGCCTGGATAATGAAGTGAACTTGACTGTTCAGCCGCCGCAAAAGAATGGTGCCAAATTTGGCTTGTGGGCGACACGAGCGCCGAACCGCCCCAGCCAGATTGGCCAGTCTCTGGTGGAGTTGGAACGGATTGAAACAACTAAAGCCAAGGTGACATTACACTTAAAAGGGATCGACCTGGTTGAAGGTACACCCATCATTGATATTAAACCTTACTTACCTTATGTTGATGCTATACCTGAGGCTAAAGGTGGTTTTGCCCATCAAGCACCGCAACCAAGATTACAGGTTGAATTTACTGAGTGTGCAGCACAACAGTTAGCGGCAATAGAAAATAATGATGCCGACTTGCGAACGTTGATCATTGAGGTGCTGCAATATGACCCGCGCCCCATCTATTACCGAAAAAATTCGAACAAAAAAGTATTTTCTATGGCCTTATATGATTTGATACTGAGTTTCGAAATTCTGGATGAACGGCATGTCAGTGTCCTGGCTTTGGTCCCTGCCGCAGTGGGTCAAACAGATACTCAAGACCGTTGACCTTAATCTCGTGAACGATGCGTAGCAAATGGCCTAGTTCACCACTGGGAAAACCCTTATGGGCAAACCAGATCACGTAAGGTTCAGGCAGATCGATTAACAAATGGTTGGCATATTTACCGAATGGCATGCGATAACCTGCCAGCTTTAACATTAGTTTTGGATCGCCAAAAGGCATGCCGGATATTTTTTCTGTCATGGTAGTATTTTAATCTTTGTAGCTTGATATTTCGAGTGAAAAATAAATGGTGAATGAAGCATTAAGTCCTTATCAACGCCTGGGGGGTGAAGTGGCTGTGCGTCA
>JAJRWO010000071.1 GCA_024276775.1 Gammaproteobacteria bacterium
ATCATGCTGCAACAAACACAGGTGGCCACTGTCATCCCCTATTTTGAACGTTTCATGCAACGCTTTCCGAATGTGCTGGCGCTGGCCGCTGCTGATCAGGATGAGGTGCTGCACTTATGGACCGGTTTGGGTTATTACGCCCGAGGCCGCAATCTGTACAAGGCGGCAAAAAAAATTCGTGATGAATATAACGCTCAGTTTCCAACAGCGTTGGAACACGTTATAGATTTACCCGGCATCGGCCCATCCACTGCCGGCGCTATCCTCAGTCTATCTTTGGGACAACAACAAACCATCCTCGATGGCAATGTTAAACGAGTCTTGGCACGCTATCACGCCATTGAGGGCTGGCCCGGCAAACCCGCTATTGAAAAAAAAATGTGGCAACTAGCCGCACAACATACACCAAACAAAAATAACGCTGCCTACAGCCAGGCCATTATGGACCTGGGTGCCACTATTTGTCGCCGCAGCAAACCACTTTGCCCACTCTGTCCGCAACAAGATAGCTGTGAAGCACTGGCACAAAACTTACAAGGCCAGCTGCCTACCGCCCGACCAAAGAAAAACATTCCTGTCAAAACCACCACCATGCTAATGCTCGACAACGGTGAAGGAAAACTGCTATTACAGCAGCGCCCACCCACCGGTATTTGGGGTGGGCTGTGGAGTTTTCCGGAGTTGACACAAATAAACCCCAGCGATAATGACATTCAGCAGTGGTGCCAAAATAAACTGGGATATGAAATTAAAATCAGCCAACGCTGGCCCATTGTCCGTCACACCTTCAGCCATTTCCACCTCGACATTGAACCGGTCTGGCTGCATAGCAGGCAACAGAAGAATCAAATTTCCGACACCAAAGTCACTTGGTTTTGCAGCGCTACCCCAGTCAATATCGGTCTGGCCGCACCCGTGAAACAGTTACTAGAAAGAGTCATGCTCGAACAGGCTGAATAGCCTTAAGAATGACAATACGCTCATCGCCAAATACAAAGTCTCATTTGTCAATCATCTACCCTGCTCTTGCATATAAGCAACGACTCGATCCAGGTCATGCTGATAATCTATATCCATAGAAGAAATCTCGTCCATCACATATGAGCGCGTTTTGTCGCCATAAAAACCATTGAAACCATCTACCTTCGCCAAATAGATAGCACCATTTGGCATAAAACAGTTGGGTAAATTCTGCCGTCTCGAATCGCCAGACAGGTCAAGATTATAATGATTGAAGATATAACCCGTGTCAGCAGCCTCACCCATTACCCATAGCACCTTGTTATTAACCTTCTTAACCGATACCAATGTACCCAGGTCCGATGTCCTGGTTGAAAAATATTTCTCTATCGCCTGATCGATGTGTATTGTTGTGCGCAGGGGTGTCGTTGGCTGTAGCAGTAACAGGTAATCAAACTCATGCGCCAATAAACTGAGTTGGTGAAGCACATCTTTAACAACATCAACAATACTGGATTCATCTTCAGCAAGTTTTGATGCTCTTAAAAATGGTACCCAAGCGCCATACTCTAACGCTACTTCAGAAATTTTCTGTGAATCTGTACTCACCAGAACACTGTCAATAAAATTTGATTTAATGGCTGCTTCTATCGTCCAGGCGATCAGCGGCTTACCGGCACAATCAAGAATATTTTTTTGTGGTAACCCTTTTGAGCCACCTCGTGCCGTAATAATCGCTAATATTTTTCCGTCTACAGCCATCGGATTATTTCTTGGCAACAACAAAGCCAACGTCACTTGACATCGGCTCATCAACAGAATTTTTATCCGAGCACATGCGCTGGCACCCCCACTACGGTTTTTCCGCTCGGCACATCGCCAATCACCGCTGCACCTGCACCCACCACACTATCACTACCGATATTTAAATTTTGAATGACAGTACTTCCAGCGCCAATTAATACCCTTTCACCAATATTGATATTACCTGCAAGGATTGCACCAACCGCCACATGAGAATGTGCTCCAATACAACAATCATGATCAACACTTGCACGGGTATTAATAACCACATTTTCACCTATGCTAACCCCCGTCTGAATCACTGCGGCAGCCATAATCTGCACCCCTTCAGCCAATATAGTCGCCGTTGAAATAATCACCGATGGATGGATGACTTTAGCAAAAGAAAAACCTCGCGCTTTAAACGTATCAAATAACTGTTGCCGCTGGATTATATTTCCAACGCCATTCACTAACATCACTTCATTGGCAGAAAAATTTAGCACTTGCTCATCATCGCCCAAATACTTTATACCAATATCATCCGATAGTTTTTTGACATTCACATAACCAAGCACTTCCATGTCATTACAAAACAAGGCATCGAGAAGAACTTTTGCGTGGCCGCCTGCACCTAACAATATAATTGCCTGACTCACTCTATGACAACCTCGTCAGCGCCGTAATCACGCTTGGCTTCACGCCCCAACCATGACCAATAATTGATCGGTTGAACCCCCTCACCGGGTCGTTTCACTGTCAAATTAGATTCATTAAAAAGCTCACCCTTTTTAACCTGTGTGCGAGTAACGAGGCTCTTTCTAACCACAAGCCGGTTGTTAACTTCAGACGGCATAAGTCGTTTAATACCATCCCCCAAGCTCAATTCAATCTGGCGAATGCCTGCTACCATTGCCTTGAGTTCATTGGCTTCTAGCGAGGCTTGGTGATCCGGCCCAGGCAGTGACCTATCCAAAGTAAAGTGTTTTTCTATCACGCTTGCCCCCCTGGCAACGG
>JAJRWO010000072.1 GCA_024276775.1 Gammaproteobacteria bacterium
CACGTTATTCCACTGCAAGAAGGGCGCGTGTATTTTATAAAAAAGAAAATTCTAACGCCCAATAACCAGACTTAGCCACAGGCAACAATTGTTTTTTTGAGATATACCCAAAAAATAATTGTTGCCTGCGGATAAGCCGACTAACGAATATCGGTTAACATAGAAATAAACATAAACTCAATATAATTTTACCCGGATTCACTCCATTTATTGGGAAACACTCGAGCCGGCAAACCCATGGCAGCCGTCTCCATTAATCCGCTTGGCGACGCAGAAACGCCGGAATATCCAAATAATCCAGGCTTGCATCTTCCGCTGTCGATGCTGGTGCTGCCGTCTGGGCACGCATCACCGTTGGCCGATCCAACTCTTCATATTTTTTCTCTGCCACAACCGGTTCTCTGCGCTGCTGTGCCTGATAAACCAGTTTAACCGGCTCATCAGCCACCACTGCCTGCGCCTGACCCAGGCCAGTTGCAACCACAGTGACACGCAGTTCATCAACCATTTCAGGGTCAATAACGGTACCCACAACAACGGTGGCATCATCCGATGCAAATTCCCTGATAGTGTTGCCCACTTCTTCAAATTCACCGATTGACATATCCAGCCCCGCAGTAACATTGACCAGGATCCCACGGGCACCAGCCAAATCGATATCCTCCAACAGCGGACTGGCAACAGCCGTCTCCGCTGCGACGCGGGCACGATCTTCGCCGCTAGCCTTACCAGACCCCATCATGGCCATGCCCATTTCAGACATGACCGTACGGACATCCGCAAAATCAACATTGATCAAGCCTGGACGTGTGATCAATTCAGCAATCCCCTGCACCGCCCCCAGAAGAACATCATTGGCAGCAGCAAATGCTTGCAACAAAGAAACGTTTTTACCCAAAACATGTAGCAGCTTCTCATTTGGAATAGTAATCAACGAATCAACATACAAAGACAGCTCCTCAATTCCTGCGCTAGCAATATTATTTCGTTTATTACCTTCAAATGAAAAAGGCCGCGTCACAACAGCCACTGTCAATATGCCCATTTCTTTAGCAATTTGAGCAACAACAGGTGCCGCTCCAGTTCCTGTGCCACCTCCCATACCTGCAGTGATAAACAGCATGTCAGCGCCCTCAATCATCTCCATAATGCGCTCACGATCTTCCATCGCTGACTTACGGCCAATCTCAGGATCAGCACCCGCGCCCAGGCCTTTTGTAAAATTTGCGCCCAATTGCAACACGGTCTTGGCTGATGATTTTTTCAATGCCTGCGCATCAGTATTGGCAGTAATAAAGTCCACCCCGTCAATATTGCCAGCGACCATATGTTCAACAGCATTACCGCCGCCACCGCCCACACCAAGCACTTTGATAACAGCGTTTTGTGTATAGGTATCCATTAATTCAAACATATTAAAATCTCCTTAATTTTCTACAAAATAAATATTTTAAAAATTACCCGTAAACCAATTCTTCATCCGTTCCCAAACACCTTTTGCATTCACTCCTCCCCCTGAATCTGCCCCGCGATCATTCCGGTGCTGATTGCCAAATAACAATAGCCCCACCCCTGTGGCGTAAATAGGATTGCGCACGACATCCACTAAACCAGTCACATACTGGGGTGAGCCCAAGCGCACCGGCATGTGAAATATTTCTTCTGCCAACTCAATGACACCTTCCATTTTTGAACTACCACCTGTCATCACAATCCCGGCAGTCACCAAATGTTCAAAGCCGCTGCTGCGTAACTCAGCCTGAATCAAACTGAGCAACTCGTCGTAGCGCGGCTCAACCACCTCGGCCAAGGTTTGACGTGCCAAGCGACGGGGTGGACGTTCACCTACACTAGGCACTTCAATGGTTTCTTCCGGACTGGCCAACTGAGTCAATGCACAAGCGTATTTAATTTTGATCTCTTCAGCGTGCTGTGTCGGAGTGCGTAGCGCCACTGCAATATCATTGGTCACCTGATCACCGGCAATCGGGATAACCGCTGTATGACTAATCGCGCCATCGGTAAAAATTGCAATATCGGTGGTGCCGCCACCAATATCCACCAAACAAACACCCAGTTCTTTTTCATCCTCAGTTAACACTGAATAACTGGATGCCAACTGTTCGAGAATAATGTCGTCCACTTCCAGACCACAACGACGCACACACTTAACAATATTCTGCGCCGCACTTACCGCACCCGTTACCATATGAACCTTGGCCTCCAGCCTGACGCCTGACATACCTACCGGCTCACGAATCCCTTCTTGCTTATCGATAACAAATTCTTGCGGTAAGATATGCATAATCTTTTGGTCTGCGGGAATAGCCACTGCACGCGCAGCATCAATCACTCTGTCCACATCTGCAGGATTCACTTCGCTGTCACGAATGGCAACAATACCGTGCGAATTTAGACTGCGAATATGACTCCCTGCAATACCGGCATAAACGGAATGAATCTGGCAACCTGCCATCAATTCAGCCTCTTCGACTGCACGCTGAATTGATTGCACGGTGGATTCAATATTGACCACCACCCCCTTCTTTAAACCGCGCGAAGGATGAGAACCAATGCCAATGATCTCCATACCATTTTTTTCCGATACCTCAGCGACAATCGCTACCACCTTGGAGGTGCCAATATCCAGACCAACAATCAGATTTTTTTCAGCCTTTTTTGACATCTAAGCAATTCTCTCTTTAATGCACATCATCATTAAGTTCACCATTGCACTGCAAAGCCGTTGGTATAACGCATATCAATCCGCTTAACATTTTCAGCTGAAGTTAAAAGTAACGAATAAAACTGTATAAAACGCTGCATACGTTTTTCAATATCGCTGCGACCAAGCACTACCGTCACACCGTCACTTAATTCCAGCATCCAGGCCAGTCTTTGCGACAAAACAATTCGTTTCATATTTAACCCCACCTGCCCAAGCGCCTGATTAAATACACTGAACTGATATGCCATGTTGGCAACACTATTATCTGGCCCATCCAGTTCCACCATTGCCACAGGAAAACTTTTTACCGCAGGTGAAAACAATTCGCCTCGCACATTGACCAAGGCCTGGTCACGCCAACGCGCCAATGCCACTTGCTCTTTAACCGTGACATGTAAGGTGTCCGGCCAAACACGGCGCACTTCAACACTATCCACCCATGGCAGCGCACCAACAGCATTGGTGACAGCAACGACATCAAGACTAAAAAAACCGCCATTAATCTGCTCACTAACAACCTCATGCAACTCCTCTTTTGTAATTTTTTCAAATGATGCTTCAAGCTTTACCTGTTGCAAGGGCAAGGTCTGCGGATCCATCAGCTTCAGCCACAGTGCATAAAAAACAACCATCAGTAACAATATCACTCCTGCCTGGGTCATCAGCTGCGGATTAAAGTCCCAGCGCCATAGTCGAGCAGAATCATTGTCCTTCTCCTGCTTCAGGCGGCGGTTTTTCTTTTTCTTTGTGGTGGCTAGTGTCACTGCCTTACCCCCTCGCCAAAACTGGTTTCAAGCACTCGCCAAACAAGCTCAGAAAAATTCAGTCCTGCTGCCTGGGCTGCCATTGGCACCAAACTATGATCCGTCATTCCCGGTACGGTATTGACTTCCAGCAGATAAAAATCACCCGCCTCATCCGCCATAAAATCTACCCGCCCCCAGCCATGAGCGCCGACTGACTTAAATGCCTGCACAGCCAATTTTTGCAACTGTATTTCCTTTTTTTCAAGCAAACCGCAAGGACAGCGATAAGCCGTGTCAGTTGCCTCATATTTTGCCGCAAAATCATAAAATGCATTCGCTGTTTGCAATCGAATAACGGGCAGCGCTTCATCATTCAACACCGCTACTGTGTATTCTGCGCCATCAACCCAACGCTCAACCAGCACACGTTCATCACTCGCCGCGGCTTCGCGCACTGCATGAGCCAGCTGTGACGAATCAACAACTTTATTCATACCAATGCTGGAGCCTTCGCAAGCCGGCTTGACCATCAACGGCAGCCCCAAAATTTCAATCAAACCGGCAAAATCAGATGTTTCATTCGCTTCAGCATAGGCGGGTGTTAACATCCCCCCTCCTTGCCACATCTGTTTACAACGCAGCTTATCCATTGCCAAAGCAGAACCCAGGACACCGCTACCGGTATAAGGCATAGCGATTGTTTCAAGCGCCCCCTGCATAACACCATCTTCTCCACCTCGACCGTGCAAGATGATAAAAGCACGATCGTACTCACCTGCCTGCAAATCCATTAACACCTTATCCGAGACATCCAGACCATGTGCATCGATACCTTTTGACAGCAATGCTGCTAACACTGCGGCACCACTCTTGAGTGAAATTTCACGCTCAGCGGAATGGCCACCCATCAGCACCGCCACCTTACCGAAGGCCTTTGGATCAGTCGTCTTTTGCTGCGGCAGGTTCATCTATGCAAGCTCTCCAACAATGTGAACTTCGCGAATTAATTTCACGCCCTGCTGTGACTCAACCTCAGCCGCCACATATTCAATCAAGGCTTCAATATCTGCGGCTGTTGCATTGCCGTTATTGATAATGAAATTAGCGTGTTTATCAGAGACACAAGCCCCCCCCATACAACGCCCCTTCAAACCACTTGCCTCAATCAGACGTGCGGCATAATCAGCGTCGGGATTTCTAAATACAGAACCACAACTGGGCAGGCCAATCGGCTGAGAGGTGTTGCGCTTTTCCAACAGTTCTTTAATGCGTGCCGTTGCCATATTGCTGTCGCCACGGCGCAAGTTGAGATAAGCCGCAACAAACCATTCGCCTGGCAAACCCTTAACACGACGATAGGCCACTTCAAATTCTTTCGGCTGACGCAGTTGTCGTCGACCTTGATGATCAATGGTTTCCACCGCAGCAATATGCTGCCAGGTTTCGCCACCAAAAGCACCGGCATTCATCGCCAGTGCGCCGCCCATGGTGCCAGGAATGCCGGCCAGAAATTCAACCCCAATCAATTGCTGACGAGCACAAAAGCGAGCCACCTTGGCACACGTTACACCGGCTTCAGCCCGAACCGAACCGTCATCTAAACATTCAATTTTATTCAACAAACCAGACGTTATAATGACGCTGCCACGAATGCCACCATCGCGCACTAATAGGTTGCTGCCCAACCCCAGCCACATTATTGGCTCGTCGCTGTTTTGTTGTGCCAGAAACTCGGCCAGATCATCGAGGTTAGCCGGTTCATAATATCGATCAGCCGGGCCACCCACACGCCAGGAGGTGTGGCGTGCCATGGGTTCATTCAGTTTCAACCTGCCACGCAATGTTTGTTTGAACGCAGCCATCATGCCGATACCTGCTGCCATTGCTGCAACAAATTTGCCGCTGCCACACCCACATTGCCAGCCCCTAGGGTCAAAACAATATCGTCTTCCTTTATAACGGCTTCAAGCGCATACGACAGATCATCAATGGTTTCAATAAAGACGGGATCTACCTGGCCACGCATACGAATGGCACGCGCAAGGCTGCGTGAGTCGGCCCCGGCAATAACATCTTCACCCGCGGCATAAACTTCCAGCAATACCAGTACATCAACCTCAGACAGGGCAATACTGAAATCCTCAAACAGGTCACGGGTACGGCTATAGCGATGCGGCTGAAACGCTACCACCAAACGGCGACCAGGCCAGCCATCACGAATCGCGGCCACAATCGCCGCCACTTCACGTGGATGATGGCCATAGTCATCAACCAGCAGCACTTTACCTTTGGCGGTTTCAACTTCGCCGTTAATCTGGAAGCGCCTGTCGATACCTTCAAAGCTCGACAGGGCACGGACAATAATGTCATCCGTAACACCCAGCTCCTGCGCCACAATGATGGCTGCCAGCGCATTCAAAACATTGTGACGGCCGCCCATATTCAGGCTCACCTTAAGCACAGCATCATGCCCGGCACGGCGGACATCAAACACCGTGACATTTTCCTGCTGACGAACATTGCTGGCACGTAGATCGGCCGCATCAGAAAAACCATAGGTCAGCATTGGCCGCGTACATGCCTCCATCACCTCACGCGCACCCGCGTCATCAACACAGATCACCGCCAGGCCATAAAATGGTAGATGATGCAGAAACTCAATGAAGGTCTGCCGCAGTTTGTTGTAGTCACCGCCATACGTGGACATGTGATCAGCATCCACATTCGTCACCACCGCCAGCATGGGTTGCAGGTATAAAAATGACGCATCACTCTCATCGGCCTCGGCCACCAAATATTCGCCTGAACCAAGCCGGGCATTGGTGCCGGCGCTATTAAGCTTGCCACCAATCACAAAGGTTGGATCCAGGTCGGCCTCAGCCAACACACTGGCAATCAAACTGGTTGTGGTGGTCTTACCATGGGTGCCGGCCACGGCGATGCCAAACCTGAAACGCATCAACTCGGCCAACATCTCTGCTCTGGGTACCACAGGAATACGGCGTTCGTGTGCGGCGATGACCTCCGGATTATTTTGCTGAACCGCTGACGAAATCACCAGTGCATCGCAGTGCTGCACGTTTCTGGCAACATGATCGTGATTAATATGAATCCCCAGCGATGACAAACGCTGCGTCATGGCGTTATTGCCCAGATCAGAACCACTGACCTGATAACCCAGGTTATGCAGCACCTCGGCAATGCCACCCATACCGGCTCCGCCAATACCGACGAAATGCAAATGTTTGATACGGCGCATGGCTGAGTTACCCATTGGCAGCCTCCATGCACAAATCGGCGACCCGCTTGACTGCCAGCGGCTTGGCCAAGGCACGCGCACGGTTTGCCATTTGCAACAACTCAGCACGATTGTTTTCGCTACAATCGCGCATGAATCCAGTCAACATTTTTTTCAGACGTTCGCCATCCAACTCTGCTTGCGGTAATAAAATGGCAGCACCGCTATCCGATAAATAACGACCATTAGCCGTCTGATGATCGTCAACCGCAAATGGATATGGCACCAACATCGCACCAACGCCGACCGCCGCCAGTTCAGACACTGTCAAGGCACCGGCACGACACAACACCACATCAGCCCAGCCATAGGCCTCGGCCATGTCAGTAATAAAAGGCTCTATTCGTGCATTCACATTCGCAGCTTTATAGGTCTGTTGCGCCACATCGATATTACGCTTGCCAGCCTGGTGCCAGACCTCAGGCCGTTGTTCTACAGGCAACATCGCCAGTGCTTGCGGCAACACCTCATTCAAAGCTTGTGCACCAAGACTGCCGCCTAACACCAACAAACGTAGCGCCCCGTTACGATTGGCAAAACGCTGCGCTGGCGCTGGCAGGCTGATAATCTCTTCTCTGACAGGATTACCGCAATTCACAACCCGATTAGATTTTTCAAAGGTATTCGGAAAAGCCTGCATGACGTTGCCCGCCACACGCGCCAATAATTTATTGGTCAAACCGGCAACAGCATTTTGTTCATGAATCAACAACGGCTTGCGCAATAACCAGCTCACCAAGCCTCCTGGCCCAGCAACAAACCCCCCCATTCCCAGAATGGCCATGGGTCGCCGACGCATAATCACTTCCAGCGACTGAAAAACTGCCCTGGCCAGACGCGGTGGTGCCAATAACCAACCCAGCAGGCCTTTGCCACGCAGGCCCGCAATAGTAATCCATTCCATCTCGATGCCGGCCTGCGGCACCAGCTCTGCTTCCATGCCATTACGCGTGCCAAGCCAAAATACCTCCGCGCCACGGGCACGCAGTTCATGGGCCACGGCCAGGGCCGGAAATACATGCCCGCCAGTGCCGCCCGCCATAATCATAATCCGAGCCGTCACGTCTCAACCTTCCGTTCACGCTTGCGACGACGGCGACCGGAATCTTCTGCTCGCTGCTTAGCCTGAATCGAACTGCGACGCTGTTCAAAATCTACCCGCAGTAACATCGCTATGGCGACACAGCAAACCACGATACTGCTGCCGCCATAACTCATGAGTGGCAACGTCAAACCCTTGGTGGGCAACACGCCCATATTGACACCAATATTAATAAAGGCCTGCATACCCAACCATATGCCAATACCGTAGGCCATATAGGCCGCAAACGACTGTCCTTTTTTCTCAGCCTGACGCGCTATCGCAAAGGCTCGCACCACCAGCACTGCAAACAGGGCAATCAGCACAAACGATCCAATCAAACCAAATTCTTCAGCCATGACGGCAAACAAAAAATCGGTATGTGCTTCGGGCAGGTAAAACAGCTTCTGCACACCACTGCCCAAACCCACGCCCCAGATTTCACCACGACCGATGGCAATCAGTGCCTGCGTCAACTGAAAACCACTATTGAAAGGGTCTGCCCAGGGATTAAGAAAAGTCGTCAAACGTTCCATACGATAAGGCGACGTGATCGCTAACACCGTCATCACCGATGCCACTAGGGCCACCAGCAAACCAAACTGCCATAAACGCACACCGGCAATAAACATCATCGCTAACGCAGTACTCATAATCACAACAGAAGCACCAAAATCAGGCTCTAACAGCAACAACAGAACCACTAGAGACAACACCAACATCGGCTTGAGAAAACCGCTAAAGCTTGTTCGTACTTCATCGCCACGACGCACCAAATAGCCCGCCATATAAATGATGACAAACA
>JAJRWO010000073.1 GCA_024276775.1 Gammaproteobacteria bacterium
AACCGGGTCTCAACCCCGGCCAAAAATCTGGCCAGCAATGCCGTTCGGTTAACCCTGTCCTTGTCCGACAACATGACAGCAGGGCGCTCTTTGCGTAAATAGCGCACTACGGCTGGCAAGCTTGGATAAACATGTTTGGAACCCAAGTCAATAATACGCAAGCCATCCATCTCACGGTCAATATGAGGGCCATGTTTCTGAACATGCAACAGATCAACCGGATAACCCCGATTAACCAAGGCAGGAATAAGGTGCTGCATTGCCCGATCCACGCCACTGTGCCCGGATGTCGCAAAAAAACAAGCTATTTTGGGCAGCGATGTCATACAGAATTACTCACGATAGTCAGTCACTTGGAGTAAAAGGAAATACATATATCGTTAGGATAGCCCCAAAAAAAAGAGTATTATATCGAAATCCCAAAGGGTATATCATAAGCCATAACCATTTGTTCGACAAGAAAAATAGGCTTCATACCTAAAGGGTCCCGAGCTAACAATAGCCTCTGTTTCATCTTGTCGTAAAGCGCAAAAGCAAACATGCCGTGCAAATGTACCAGGCATTCATCGGCATAGGCATGAAGAATAGTTTCACAGTCGGAACGGGAAGAAAACTGATGGCCTTTGGCTTCAAGGTAGGCGCGTAGCTCAATGTGATTGTAGATCTCGCCGTTGGCGATCAAAATCAGTTCATTTTGCTCAGAAATAAACGGTTGATCATCGTCTGCAGCAACGCCTCACTGACTTGCGACTGCTTTAAACTAAGTCCGGCTATGCCACACATACTCGCACCATCTCACTACAATCCATTTTACCGAAAACCGGCCAAGGTTATTTTTGTTTGTCAACGGCCTGCGATAAAGCCGCCTGTTCTGGCGCTGTTTGATCCGCAATGATGATCGCATAGGTGAAGCCAAAAACCACACAAAAGGAAAAGCGCCAGTTGGTGCTGGATAGCTGAAAATCAGCCAGACACCACACCGCAAACAGCAACGACACCCCCATTAAAAAAAAGTAGATATCCTTATCTACCTTGTGCTGCCGGCGGGCCGTTCGCAGACCGGAAAACAGTTGCCAGACCAGCAACAAAAAGATGACACCGCCTACAAGCCCAAAGCGCAGCATAAACTCCAGGTAAGTATTATGAAAATGGGGGGTGTGTCTGGTCAGATCAGTCTCGGCTGAGAAAAACTGATCCCTGGGGATACCACCACTGCCCCAGCCAATCCAGGGACGTTCCAACCAACGTAAAAAACCCTGCTGGTTCATGACGACTCGAATGGCAAACGAGGGGTTGTCAGCTTCTATCTCATCAAACTGGAGTGTCATCAAAGCAAAGGTGTCGTCTTTAAACTGCGTCACCCTTTCATCAAATATTGCTTCATTGAATTTCACCACCCCAAATAAAAGGCCTCCGACAAGCACAACCATAATCAAAGCCACAACACGGCCGTTGCGCCACAACGCAACGATCTCATTTCCATAACGCAACAAAAACAGCGGCGGCACAACCACGACAAACGCCAACCAGACAATTCTGGTTTGAGTCAAAATAACGAACTCAGCAACAACCGCGACCACCGCGAGCCACAACATTAAACGCACAGCGAATAACCCGCCGGAACGCTTTTCACCAATCAAGCGTGGCGCAAACACCAGCAGGCCCAGCAAACAACTGGCCAATAACAAGGCACCAAGTATAGACTGAAAGCCAAAGCCACAGCGATTCACCCCCGCCAACACATCACATGCCTGCCAGTTGGTATTGCGTATCACTGCTAAGGCAAAACCAATTCCAAGCACCAGCAAAGCAGTCCGATATTTATGCTGAAACAATTTCAATGACCACGCCAGCGGCACAAACAACCACAGATACAACCATTCCAGCGCATCATTAATATGTGCCTGTGTGTTTTCAGGGAATTCATACACTGCCCACAAAGTACGTCCCGCCAGGTAAACAATAAACAGCACCGATAAAAGCAGCACCTTATCTTGCCTGAAGCGTTGCCAGTAAAGGGGAACCGAAGCAACAAATGCCACGGTCAAAAGAAAAAAACCAAGATAGCTGCCAGCGGTGCCCAGCCAGGCAAAAAAAACAAACAGAAACAGGCCGGCCAGACTCAGTTTTTTCAGCCCTGTAACGTAGGCATTATGCCCGTCATATTTTTTACTGACTTCGTCGGCCAAACTCATTTGAATAATTTCCGCATCAGCGCAACAACACCATTACAAGGACGACGCTGAAGAATTATTTTGAGCACCATCAATCATGTTTTTATAGAGCGAAATATATCTGCAAAAATATTGCTCAGGGTGATAACGCGCCAGCATAAATTCTCTCAACTCGTCAGCCTGAAGCGCCATCTTCTCAGGATCGTTCACACAGGCTAATATTTTTTCTGTCAGTGCTGCATAATCTTTTTGAGGATAGGTAAACGCCTCTTTACCCGTGAGCACCTCAGCCGGTCCACCGGCATCGGAGGCAATACAATAGAGCCCCGCCATTGATGCCTCGATCAGACTAATACAAAAACTTTCATCGTAACCCTCTTCTGTTCTGACAGAAGACGTGATGCTCAGATGAAAACCAGACAGCCGCCGAGGCAGATCAGCATGGGCAACAGCACCGTGAAAAACAATATGACGCTGAAGATTTAACTCTGCGGCAAGCGCATTTAATTCATCCCGGCTTGGCCCGTCACCAAGAATATGCAGTTCAAAATTATCAAAAGACTGCTTAAGCTGCGCCAGCGCTTTAAAAACATATTTATGACCTTTCATTGGCGCGAGCCGGCCTAGAATGACAATCTTTAATTTCTGTTTTCCATCCCATGCCGAGGCCCGTTCCATGCCGAGAAATTTTTCATTGACGGTGTTATTCACCACCTTAATCTTATCTCCCGCCAAGCCAAGCGAAAGACACTTATCCTTTAAAAATTGACTGGGTGTGGTCATCATCACCCGTTCATTGGCATTGATCTTTAGAAGATTTGGCTGAAAACTTTTTATCTGGGCGGGATTAAGCAGGATGTCACTGCCATGAAATGAAACGACTAAAGGAATATCGATTTGATGCTGGGCAATAAAATTATTAACGCGTATGCCAGAAATGCCAAAATGGGCATGAATCATATCGGGCTTAAACTCAGAGAGAATCGTCCTGAAATGCTCATCCTCGTGTATACGCATCCGCGCAGAGTCAGAAATTTTGTTGAACAGCTGCCGAATAGTACCTGTTTTTTTCAAAACGACTACCGGTTCAAAAGGCCTTTGGTCTATTAAAAGTCTTCTTTTGCAGACCACCACATTCTCGCACTCGCCCCTCGCCTCTAAGCCTGAGACCAAATCGTATATAAACGTTTCAGATAAAGGCGAAAAACTCGGCACATAATGAAGAATTTTAAACACTCCACACCACCTTAAACTCACACGAAACCAACCAGACCGCCCTCGGACAACACGCTTTTATCGCACCGGTTACCGCAGCCATATTCAACACCTGCGTAGTCTAACATCAAGGAATAATGTCAACAAATTCAAACATTTCTTTAATTGCCACCAATAACAGCGGGGAATTCTGAAATCGAGCCGATGTTTTGTTAGAATCAGCAGACTTCTCATCGGCGATCAGCTTCACCGCCAACAACCCTAACCACTGAACTTGTAACATACTGGAATGAATATGAGCGACAAACAGGATTGTCAGGTTAGATTCACCATTTTCATCCCAACCTACAATCGGGCCGCACTGTTGCCGCGCGCCCTGAAAAGTATCGAGCAACAAAACATCAAGGATATTGAGGTTGTCATCATCGACGATGGTTCAAGCGATAACAGCGCTGAGATCGTTAAACAATGGCAGGCCAGAGTGGATTTTCCCGTGCGTTACCATTATCAAGAGAATCAGGGCAAGCCAGCCGCCCACAATGCTGCGGCACAAAGGGCAAACGGCTTCTTTTTTGTCACCCTAGACTCGGATGACCTGCTCGCCGCCGATGCCCTTGAGATTTTCGAACGCCACTGGAACAACATTCCTAATGAGCAAAAACCTGCGTTTGCCGGTGTCGAGGGACTATGCGCATTCCTGAGCAACGGCAGTATTGCCGGGCGACGCTTCCCCAAGGATGTCATCGACTCCAACTATCCGGAAATGCGCCATCGTTACCACGTCAGTGGCGACAAAAAAAATGCTATCCGCACCGAGGTAATCAGGGAGTTTCAGTACCCTCTCTTCCCTGGCGAAACACACATCCGCATGTCGGTGATCTGGAGCCGCATGGCGGCAAAATACAAATTCCGTTACATCAATGAAGTGATTCAGCTCATTGA
>JAJRWO010000074.1 GCA_024276775.1 Gammaproteobacteria bacterium
TGAAGACATTGACGCACTGGTGAAATTTGCTCAAAACAACGCCATCACCCTGACCATTGTTGGCCCTGAAGCCCCCTTGGTGGCCGGCGTGACTAATGCTTTCGAAGCAGCAGGCCTGCGTTGCTTCGGCCCTAGCGAAGGCGCCGCTCAACTGGAAGGTTCAAAGGCCTTTACCAAGGATTTTCTCGCCCGCCACAACATCCCCACGGCTGACTATCAAAATTTCACCAACATCGAACCAGCACTGGCCTATCTAAAAGAAAAGGGCGCGCCAATTGTCATTAAGGCTGACGGCCTGGCAGCTGGCAAGGGCGTCATCGTCGCCATGACACTGGCCGAGGCCGAAACAGCAGTCAAAGACATGCTGGCTGGCAATGCCTTTGGCGAAGCAGGCCACCGCGTCGTCATCGAAGAATTCCTTGGCGGTGAAGAGGCCAGCTTCATCTGCATGGTGGATGGCAAAAACATCCTGCCCATGGCCACATCACAAGACCATAAACGTGTTGGCGAAAACGACTGCGGCCCCAATACCGGCGGTATGGGTGCTTACTCACCCGCCCCCGTGGTCACCACTGAGATTCATGAACGCATTATGACTGACGTCATCGAACCCACCGTTGCCGGCATGGCTGCCGAAGGTAACCCCTATACTGGTTTTCTCTACGCTGGCCTGATGATCGATGCCAGCGGCATAGCCAAGGTCATCGAGTACAACTGCCGTTTTGGCGATCCAGAAGCCCAGCCAATCATGATGCGCCTGAAATCCGACCTGGTTGAACTATGTAATATGGCCCTGGATGGCAAACTCGATCAGGCCAGTGCAGACTGGGATTCGCGCTCAGCCCTCGGCGTTGTCCTGGCGGCAGGCGGCTACCCTGGCCGTTATAACAAAGGCGATGTCATCAATGGCCTGGCCGATGCGGGTTCCACAGACGCCAAGATTTTTCATGCTGGCACAGCAGAAGAAAATGGCCAGACAGTCACCGCTGGCGGCCGCGTACTCTGTGCTGCTGCGTTAGGCAACAGCGTCTCTGAAGCACAGGCCCAGGCCTATCAGCTGGCCGACAAAATCAGCTGGAATGGCATGTTCACGCGCAAGGACATTGGCTATCGCGCCATCGTCCGCGAGCAAAACAAAAACACCTAGACCCTGAGAATCATCGTGCTGACAGAGTCTCATATATTGATTCGTAGAACGAATGGAGCGTTGAGTGGAATCCTTGTGAGCACGAGTACTTGCAAGGTTTAGGTGACAGCCAATGAGCCACTGGCATCTGCGCCAAGCCGTCAGCGCCCTCCATGCTGGCGGCATTATTGCCTACCCCACCGAGACCGTTTTGGGCCTCGGCTGCGATCCACTCAATGACCGTGCTATTAAAAACCTGCTGACACTTAAACAACGCCCACTCAAAAAGGGTTTGATTCTGATCGGCGCCCAATTGGAACATCTACTGCCATTTATCAATATTAGCGATGACAAGCTCTTGCAAAAATTGCTGACACCGACGCCACAGCCCACTACCTGGGTGATACCTGCTCACCAGCAAACCCCCCATTGGCTTACCGGACAGCACGATTCAATTGCGGTTCGCATCACCTCACATCCCATCGCCGCTGAAATCTGCAACCGCTTTAATGGTGCTATCGTCTCCACCAGCGCCAACCCGGCCGGGCTACCCCCCGCACGCTCATCGTTAACGATAAAGCGTTACTTCAACGAGCAACTCGATTACCTGCTTCACGCCACCATTAAACCTGCTAACAAACCCAGTGAAATCCGCAATTTACTCAATAACAAGCGCTTCCGCGGTGGCTAAAAACTGATAGAATCGCTCAACCAGATTGACTGAAATTCGAGAAGGACATCATGAGCGCACCGGACATCAATGCCGTCAAAGAGTATTTGCTACGCCTGCAAAGCAACATCTGTTACGAACTGGAGACCGAAGATAATGGCGGCCAATTCATCGAAGATACCTGGGAACGAGAACAGGGCGGTGGCGGCCGCACCCGTGTACTCACCGATGGCAAAGTATTTGAACAGGCTGGCGTCAATTTTTCCCAAGTCTTTGGCGACCAAATGCCGGCCTCAGCCACCGCCCACCGCCCCGAACTGGCCGGGCGCAACTTCCACGCCATGGGCATTTCTCTGGTGATTCACCCACGCAACCCTTACATCCCCACCTCACATGCGAATGTGCGCTTTTTCATCGCCGAAAAAGAGGGCGAAGAACCAATCTGGTGGTTTGGCGGCGGCTTTGACCTGACACCTTATTATCCATTTGCAGATGATGTCGTACATTGGCACCGTGTTAGCCGTGAGGCATGCACCTCCTTTGGCAAAGACATTTACCCCAAATACAAAAAGTGGTGTGACGAATATTTTTATCTCAAACATCGCGACGAAACCCGCGGTGTAGGTGGCCTGTTTTTCGACGACCTGAATGAATGGGGCTTCGATAAGAGCTTCGCCTTCATGCAGAGTGTCGGCAACCATTTCATTTTGGCCTACCGCCCCATTGTCAGCCGCCGCAAAGATACCGAATACGGCCCACGCTAACGCGATTTTCAACTCTATCGCCGCGGCCGTTACGTCGAATTTAACCTGATCTTCGACCGCGGCACCTTGTTCGGCCTACAAACCAACGGCCGGACTGAATCCATCCTGATGTCATTGCCACCACTGGTACGCTGGCAATATAACTACCAGCCCGAGCCGGGTAGCCCAGAGGCAAAGCTATACGATAAATACCTGAAGCCACATGATTGGCTATCCGGTCAGTAACCCTCTGCAAAGGGCCTCAGTGGCCCTTTTTTATGGCATGCAAAATCACCTGTCACAGCCTTTAACAGAGCCCGACGTTATTTCGCACCCGTTCCTAATATTTTTTGAAACAAACAACCTTCTTCAGCGGTGACAGATTGATCTCGTCGATAACGGTGCCGCTCCTGCTATCCAAAATCATTTTTATCGCAGCAGCAATATCATCGGCTTCGATAAAATTGCTTGAGTTTTTGCCAGGTTCAAAATCAAGCTCATCAAAAAATTCTGTTTTGACCATGCCGGGATTAATAATACTGACATGCACATTGCTATTACTGCACTCTTGCCTCAGGGCTTGAGCAAAACCGCGTAATGCAAATTTACTCGCACAGTAGATGCTGCCTTTTTGTGTTCCTTCCAGCGCTGCCTCGGAACCCATGAAGATAATATTGCTATGGTTTAGTTTTTTTAACTGCGAAACAAAGGCACGGCAGATAAAGGCATGGCTGGTGAAGTTAAGATCCATTAGTTTATAAATTTGTTTGTAGCTAAATTGCTCAAGTGAACCAAAGCGACCTTGGCCAGCACAATTGATGATGGCATCAATGTCAGTATGTTGTTTAGCCAGCGTTGTCAGCTGATTGGGAAATTTTTTTATGTCGCCCAAATCTAGTTCTATGGCAGTGAATTTGTCAGCACCAAAATCAGATTGACTGAAATCGCGGCCGATGCCGATGACACGATGGCCATCCTGCATTAGTCGCTTGGCTGTGGCTCGACCAATGCCCGATGTGGCACCACTGATCAGGATTGTTCTTGAATTAGATATCATCATGGCAGACAAACAGCTTCTCTTCAGGCATTAATTTTAATAGTTTATCGCGGCAAAAATTCAGCATTTGTTGTTCCAGTTCTGCTTCGTAAGAAACCATCATCTGTGATTCAGCTAACGGCCCAGAAAATAATTTTTCTTCAGGATAAAGCTTGATGATGTTACGGTAAAATCCTTGAGGCATGCGGAAGGTGCCAAGACTAACAGAATGCAGTTGGTTTTTATTAATACGTGAAAACACTTGTTCAAAAAAATCGCCATAAATCTGTTGGTAGTTATCGCAATAAATAATGGGATCAAACCTCAAACCGATTGGCCAGCCCGCTTGCTGTAGCTTATCGAGTGCCTCAAGGCGCTTACTTAGCGAAGGTGCTTTGTGTTCCAACGCTACTGCCAAACTATCAGGCGAAAGGCTAAAGGCAACGATACAGTTTTGCATGGAATCGATTTCAAGCAGGCTGCGAATCTGGGTGCTCTTGGTACGCAGTTCAATATAGGCGTTATCGAATTTTTTAAATATCGGCAGCGTATGTTTGATAAAGCCGGTGACGGGTTCCATTGCTAAGCTGTCGCAATCATAACCAGAAAAAAAATAGGCCGGTTGAGTTGATTCATTTATTGTTTGTTCGATGGCTGCGTCAAAGTCTTCATAGTTCACAAATAAAACATAATTCGCGGAGCGATACATACCCTGTAAAAAACAATAACGACAGTCGTAAATACAGTTAAGCATATGAGAAAAATAATAATTTCGCTGTCCACCAATATTGTAACTAAACGGTGCTTCGAGAACAAATTTATTAAATTTTTCGGCCAAAATAAGTGATGGCCGTTGCTTTTGCAAACGAAAATTTTGAGCCTTAGGGTTGAATACTTCACCATAGCGTTCGCAGGTCACCACACTGGCGCATGGAAAACGCTTTCGTATCATCACGCTACGAGGATGATCAAAGACAGCCTGTTCGATGTAAAGAGTTTGAATCATTTATCATTAAAACTCATGGGTAACGCCATAATTTTCTTTTCCAGCGTATGCAACAGAATTTTACTGTTTTTAGCATCAATAAAGTCCGCCAGATTGATGACAGTTTTGCTGCGGGCCTGCCAACGTTGCAATAACCGTTGCAATTTATGCTGTTGTGAAACGCTAAAGTGCCAGTGTTGTTGAAACTGTTTTATCTCCGGCGATATTTGTTGCTGTTGTTCCAGCTTAAATAGTTGCTGGATCAGTGTCTCAATGATATCGAGATTGGCGGTAATAATTTGCTCTGTTAATTGAGCTGAAACCTGTTCAACAGGATTGACATGATTGTCAGAAATGACCTTAAACACCTGCACTAACTCGCTACTATTGAAGCGGCTGGCCATGGCATAAAAACCAGATGCTTCCATATCATAAGTGATATTGGCACTATAATCTGTTTGCACTTGATCAACACTGACAAGCGTTGCTGTTGGACAGGGGTGCTTGAATGGCATGGCTGGATACCAGGACTTGCCTGTTGTCGCATCCGTGATCTTGTGTGCCATTATCACCTCGCCAATATTTAAATGGCCGTGCCCGGCGATGCCAAGATTAAGCCAAGCATGTTTTTTTTGGGGTTCTGCGCCTTGCAGATAGGCGCAGGCTGCCGCAGCGGCACATTTGCCGATGCCAGCGATGATCAGGCATATCTGCTTGTTTTCGTAAATACGAAAACCATTTTCTACCTGGCGACCATTGAGACGGTACTGCTTGATGAGTGGTTTTGCCTCACAAGGCAGGGCGGCGACTATATGAAGCATGGGCTTTTGCACCTGGATTATTGAACATCAATATTATCAGTTCCATATTTTTGTGAGCGGCTTAAATTCACCTATGACTGCCTGGTTGTCGTATTTTTCCGCGCCCTTGAGCAGGATTCGTAATTTTTTCACCAGCACCTTGTGGGCGGCTGTCCGGCTTGATTCTGAGAGTTCGCAATTTTTGAGACA
>JAJRWO010000075.1 GCA_024276775.1 Gammaproteobacteria bacterium
AAAGACCCGCTTCAGACACCTGTTGATGAAGCCTCTGTTGATATAACGCCAACACTTGAAAAAGATGACTGATAAGCATTTGCAAGGTTTATGGGGCAATATATGCCCTCATTAGCTGGATTGCGGGTGCCTGTACAAGCGCTTGTATCGCCTGATGATGTGAAAAAATGGCTTCGCAGCAATTAAAATGAACATATATTTTTCTCATTAAGCCATGAAAATCAAGCGCTTGCACATACTTTTCTGTTTTTGACTAATTTTTTTAGCTTAATAACAACTTCTCAGTGTGACCAGAGTGTAATAAACTCGCCCGAATGGGAAAATTTGCAGCAGTTATTAATTGGTGTGGTGCTCACGTAGCCTCACACACCCTTGAACAAATCACGGCACATGCGTGCAGCAAACCCAAACTGTTAATCCGTGATAACTTGGGATTTGGCTATCAAAGCCATCACTCTGCACCCCAGTCCTGTCAACAAAAACAGCCAATAATCTCAGAAAAAAAACGTTTCATCCTAGTTTGTGATGCTCGCATTGATAATCGGCAAGCGCTATTAAGTCAGCTTTTCAACACGCTTGATACCCCAGAAAACTTCACTGATGCCGATATTATTCTGGCGGCTTACCGCCAATGGGGGCAACAATGCCCCGTTCATCTAATCGGTGATTTTGCTTTTGTGATTTGGGACAACCATAGCAAAACACTGTTCGCAGCGCGTGACGCCATGAATATGCGCACCCTCTCTTATACGCAAACAAGCAACACCTTATATGTTGCCACCGAGGCAGCCCAACTTTTACAAAGCCCGGCCATCAGCGCAAAAATTAACAAACATGCCCTGGCAAGCTGGATCAGCGGCTGGCCAGATCCCAATATCTCCATGTTTGATGGCATCCAGCTTTTACCGGCTGGCCACTCTTTACTGGCAGATAAAAACGCTATCAAGGTTCAGCGCTATTGGGCCTTAGAACCAGAATTCAAAATTCAGTATCGCTCAATTTCCGAATATTAAGACCAGCTTAGAGAAATATTGTCTCAATGCGTCAGCGACCGCATGCGCACATCGTCTAAAATCATTGCCTCGCAAATGAGTGGTGGCATGGACTCAACCTCTGTAACGGCACTCGCGAATCAACAGTCAGCCACGGCAGACAAACAGATTCACGTTATTTCACACACCTACAAAACAGTGGCAAGCTGTGACGAAAGTGAGCGGATTAACGAAATGCTACAGCACTTAAACATTAAAAATGTACACTTCATGGCCGCTGAACAGCATGCCAAGCTGGATTTTAGACAGCTATACCCACCGTCAATTGAAAACCCCGGCACAGTTTGTTCTCCACGCTATACCGATGAAATGAAATTAATCAGCGACATTGGTGCTAATGTGCTGCTCACTGGCAGCGGTGGTGACGAAATGACCTGGGGCCACAGCCTGACCTACTCGCGTCGATTATTGCAAGGTGATTTTAAAACCATTCAAGAAGCGATTCGTGGTTGTAAAGAAATGCAATTGCCACTGATCAACACCCTGCTACATTTATTTGTTATCCCCTTCATCCCACAACGAGTCAAGCAAGGCATCCGCAAACTACGCGGTAAATCACCGACATCAAATATCCCCGTCTGGATTCCCAGCACAACCCAAACATTATTGGCACAACATGAAGCTAGCATGTCAGATGCCATACACTTCAGCAATCCTGCGTTGCAAGCTCGCTATCATGCATGGCAAAACAGCTCGACAATTAATTCTGTGCGCTCATACCATCAAGCCAGCGAATTATTTGGTATTGAGGTACGACACCCATTTTTTGACCGCCGGCTAGTAGAGTTCAGTTTCGCCATTCCAGATAACCTTTGGATACGTGACAACTACCCCAAATGGTTATTACGCCGCAGCATGAGTGGTATATTGCCTAATTCGGTCTGTTGGAACAAAAATAAGATTATTTTTGATTGTTTTTTTGGCCAGATTATTCGTGACCAAAAGAAAATAATACGAACCATACTGTCAGACAAGCGCCTAGAAGACATGGGCTTGGTAAACAACAAAAAACTACTCCAGGAATTTGATGCTTTGGTAAAAAACCCTAATCAATCGCTTAATGTTAACTTGTTGTACGCCCTTATGGCACAAATATGGTTCCAGAAATATGCCCATATATTTGGCCATTAATGCTCTGAAAAAAGCTTGGCATTAGGCCACTGATCCCGCTTTAATTCAACATATCGCTCCGTCACATCGGCTGAATCATTGAGTACCCGGCTATTATAACTAAGCCAGGAATGAGCCTCGAACCGGCCACCCCCTTTTTTAACGCCAATATGAACATGCGCAAGCACACCTCTTTTTGCCAACATTTTTTTCTGCGCCAGGGTCCGGCGCAAACAGTTCATGCTAAATAAATGATGCCTGGCCACCTTTTCAGACATTGCAATCAAAGGACCAATATCAAGCTCTTTTTGCTGCGTCTGAGTACTCTGCTCATCACTATTTAGCAAATAGCGCCAACGTTCATAGGGGGAAAAACGAATCAACAAGTCCACCCAGGCCAAACTCAGCCATGCTTCTATTAAAAGGGGATACTCTTTAACATTCAGAGAAAAAATCTGTTTAAGTTTATGAGCCAAGCTTCTCTACAATCCCGTGCTGCGCCATTTCATCCAACAATGTAATTAAGTCACGCTTAATATCTGCTTCGGCCCCATCATATTCCTGAAGCATAGACTTAACCGTTTCGCCGACTGACCCCGTTTCACGAAACAGCTCAATCATCCGGCTGCCCACCTCATCAAGGGAAAAATAATCGCCACTTTCGGGGGTAAGAATAACCGTCTCATTGACGACTTTTTGTAATAGCAAACCATCTTGAATTTTGTAATGCATTATGTTTTAACCTCGATTAATTTGCCGTTTTCAAGTCGCATCACTCGGTCAGCCAATGCTAGCGACGCCGGACGATGGCTAATCATTATAACGGTACGGCGGCTAAGTTGCTCTCTGCTCTCGCGCAAAAAAAGTGCCTCACCTTCCGGGTCAAGCATTGAGGTGGCCTCATCAAAAATCAAAATTGCAGGTTTAATCAACAACGCCCTGGCCAGTGCCAAACGCTGCCGCTGGCCACCTGACAAGCGCACCCCTTGCTCACCAATCGAAGTGTGATACCCCAAAGGCAGGGCTTGTATAAATTCATGCGCCTTCGCGGTTCGGGCGGCGGCTTCAATTTCAGCCATGCTTGCCTCCGGTTTTCCATAGGCAATATTTTCCGCCACGCTAACATCCGCAAGCAACACATGCTGGGCAACCAAACCAACCTGTTGCCTGAGACTGGCTAGGCTAACGGTCCGAATATCGATACCATCAATCTCAATCTGGCCCGACTGGGGATCAAAGAAACGCATCAGCATATGTATCAGAGTACTTTTTCCAGTACCATTCATCCCCGTAATAACAACCGTTTCACCAGCATCAATATGAAAACTCAAACTATCAAACAGTGTCTCACCGCCTGAGTAGCAATATTGGATGTCGCGAAAACTAATCTGCCCCGTCACCGATGCATATTCAGTCGCTTTATCATCCAGTGGTTCAGGGGCAACGGAAAAAATATCCAGCAATCGCTGTGCCCCCCCTCTAGCCTGCTGAACATCCCCATATAAATTGGCCAAACCACTCATTGGCCGTGAAAACAACAGGCCATAAAGCAAAAGGGAAACCAGCTCAGGTGCTGTCAGTTCACCCGTCTGAAGCTGTTGGCTGCTTAACCACAACACCGCAAGTACTCCCACTGCAGCCAGCAATTGAACAACAGGCCCCATTATGGCCTGTAAGCGAAGCTGCTGTTGATGAAGTTGTAGCACATCAGTAGAAGCAGTCTTAAACCGTTGTGATTCAAGCGGTTCACGCACAAAGGCCTTAATCAGGGCAAACAAACCCAGGTTTTCTTCCAGCACCGCCAGCGTTTCAGCCTGTTTTTGCATCAACTGGGATGAAACGGGGCGAATTTTTCGCCCCAGGAACTTGACAACAAGATAAAAAACCGGCGTCAGCAATGCCACTAGCAAGGCAATTTTCCAATCAATAACCGCCATTAAAACAATCGTCCCAACCAGCGTTAACAACATCGGCACCAAGCCAATCAATGTCCCGGTAACAAAATAGCTCAAGGTTGCGACATCATTACTCAATAACGCCAACACCTCACCGCGTTTTTTATCCTGGAAATACCCCACCGGCAATGACTGCAAATGCTCATACAAACGCACACTCAACTGGGCCATCATCCTGGCACCACTCTGGGTAATCAAATAATAACTAAAAAAGCGAAATACCGCCTGCAGAATAAAAATCCCCAGTAATAAGCCAAGAATCTGCCCCAGACTCAGATCCCAGTGTGAATGGCCAATAACACCTTCGGCAAATTGGCCGGCAATCCACGGAACCAAAAGTGAAATCGCCGTCTCGCCAAGCATAAAAAACACCGCCAGAGCCAGCACAGAGCGATGTGGCGTAATAAAGGTCAGGAAATATTTAAAATTCATTTCACAAATTTTGACAATCAAGCAATTCTCTAAGAAGATAAAAACAGGGATCTATATTAAGATGCTATCCAGATATTTTCCAGAAGACTATCAACAAACATCTACAACAGCTCATGTGCAGCTGACCAACTTCAGTGGTTAAACCTAAAAAAATCAGAATGAGCTTAAAAAACACCAACACCAGACCAGGCAAATTAATCACTTTGTTTTTAATGTTTTTATCGTCAGCAGTACTGGCAGCGCCCGATCGCTCAGGCTTTCAACCGCGTATTTCAGCCCAGTTACAGTATGAAGACAATGTTCGGCGCACCCCAGACCAAAACAAACAAAGTGACTCAGTTCTCATCATAAAACCCAAACTGCCATTATTGTGGGATTTTGGCAAACACAAACTCAACCTTGCCTACAATGGCGAATATGGCCAATATTTTGATCAGCAAATTCTTAACTACAATGACCATAAACTGAGTGGCCATCTCTTACTTGACCATAACACTCGATTAAACAGCGAATACGAACTTGGCTATGTTCGTGAACACGATATCCCAGACGATAACAACGTCGTTGCCAATCTCACCGCTGCACCCAACCAATGGAAAGAGAACTACGCCAAAACAAAACTGACATACGGCACCCCGGCAAGCACAGGGCAACTGATGACAAATCTAATTTACAAACAACGCAGCTACACCAATAACAGCCTGCAAGCGCTTGACGCCAACCGACTTAGCCTAACAGGCACCTTTTACTATCGTATTGCCCCCAAAACCCGCCTTCCCTTTGAAGTCAGCCTCACCAACTATGACTACCAAAACACCAGCCGGGCTTTTGACCCCAGCAGCAAAGAATACAAATACCTGACGGGCGTTACCTGGGACGCCAGCGCAAAAAGTACCGGTATATTTCAATTGGGTTTACTGAAAAAAAACTATGACAACAATCTATATGAAGACACATCCATCGTCATTATACGCCTGGATACGGTTTGGGAACCCAATACCTACACAAAAATAGTCATGGGCGCAACTCGCGATACTAGGGAATCATTTCAGATAAACACCAAACCCTACGTACAAAATCATATCCAGACAAAAATCACTCACAGGGTAACACCTCGCACCACACTGCTTTTCGGCGCACGTTATACTGCAGCAAAAACTGATGGCCTTGCCGCGCTAAAAGACAATATCGTTAAGGTACGACTGGAGGTAAAACACAGTCTGCTACTTTGGCTTAATGCAAGTGCAGGCTACAAATATGTTGAACGTGACTCTAACCAAAACAGGCTTGATTTCAAATCGAATATTGTTATGCTGAAAATAGAGGCTCAATTTGACCACTAACCCCCAAGCAAGCGAATCCCTATGATTTTTATTTCTATCAGACTTTATTTGTAGTAGAATTCATCGCAAATCAGTAGGCAACATGTCAATTTATCCTCAAACCTTTTGGATTTTTTTTGTCAGATGTCGTTATCAACTGCGTCATAAAAACTTTATAACATCATTGTTCGATTAACTGGATTGTCAGAGATGGTAAACGCCTTGCATTTCACTCGAGCTATTCCCCAAATCCCCCCCCAAGAGAGTTCATTTCTCATACACAAAACAATGAGTAAGATACTGTTATCCGTAGTTTTATTGCTTGGCTTGTTCACAAACAGCCAGGCGGATACTCAAAACAATTACCGCTTATCCGCCGATGACCAGATTTCAATCAGCGTATTTGGCGAACCCGACCTAAGCCTGACCAAAATACGCATTGCAACCAATGGCAGCATCTCCGTGCAACTCATTGGCCAAGTGAAAATCCAGGGGCTGACCGTGGTAGAAATAGAAGAGACACTTACTCAGTTATTCGCCGATGGTTATCTAAAAAAACCCGCCATCACAGTATCAATCGTCGAATACCGGCAGTTCTATATCAACGGCGAAGTCAAAAAACCTGGTGGATATAGCTATCGCGAGGGGCTGACAGTGGAACGCGCGGTGGCACTGGCCGGTGGGTTTTCTGAGCGTGCCTCAAAAAAGAAAATCAACATTGCACACGAAAAAAATAAAGACAAAGTCACACGTGTGGAGCTAACCACCCCTATCCAGCCCGGTGATGTCATCACGGTAGAAGAGAGTTTTTTCTAATAATGAATAACACAACAAACTCAACACTTCCTGCGCAGATCAATGCAATCCATTCTTCCAACTCAATTGAGGAAGAGAGTGTAGATATTGGCCAATACTGGCGTGTTATCAAACGTCACAAATTCAGCATATTCAGCATCACCCTGATCTGTCTTATTATTGGCGTACTGGCGGCGATGAGCGCAATCCCAATTTACAAGGCCGAAACTAAACTCATTGCTGACCCCGTTCAGCCCAACCTGGATACACGGGATCAATACGTCAACTCAGCTTTAGTTTTTTTGTTTTATGAAACCCAATATGAAATCATTGGCTCACGGAATATTGCCCAAAAAGCCGTCGACAAATTAGACTTGATTGCACGCCACAAAACAGAGCAAGCAGCCCAGACCAACCCCACAGAGGAAGAAACAGGCCACTTTATTCAACAAGCCAAGGACTATATTCAGCAAGCCAAGACTTGGCTATCCAGTAATAACACACCAGAATCAATGCCAGAACCCAGCAATGAGGCACTACGCGTCAATCTGGCCAGTCGTATTCAGGGCAAACTCAACATATCAGGCGGTAAACAGAGCCAAATTATCAGCATCAGCTACGAAGACCCAGACCCACAACTCGCCGCAGATATCACCAACGCCATCGCCGAAGCCTACGTTGAATTCGGCTTGGAATCGCGTCTCAGCGGCGCCAAAAAAACATCCACCTGGCTAAATCATCAACTGAGTGAGCTGAAAACCAAGCTAAAAGAATCAGAAGACAGCCTGCAAACATTCCAAAAAAGCCAGAGCATGATTGACACCGGCCAGGAAGCACACCTGGCAGGGACACGCCTATCCACCTTAAGCACCGAACTGATCCGGGCACAAACCAAGCGCAGTGAAACCGAGATTCGCCACAACCAGATCCGCGACAAACACAAGCTCGGTGACTATGCTTCACTCAGCCCTATTCTCAACAACCGTGCCGTTCAAATACTGGAGCAAGAAACCACCAAGCTGTCTCGCAGCGTGCAAGAGCTTGCCGAACGCTATGGTGAAAAACACCCAAAAATGATTGCTGCACGCGCAGACCTGAGTGAAGCCAAGCGAAATCTCGAAACAGAAATTGACAAAGTTGTCGCCAGTGTAAACAAAGAATACCAAGCCGCACTTAATCAAGAGAATGAGCTTAGTGCCCTGATTATAAAAGAAAAAGCTGATTTAGGTGCCATCAAAGGCCACAGTTTTGAATTAACCCGACTGGAACGCGAAGTACTTAACAATCAAAAGCTGTATGACTCTTTTCTCAATCGCTTTCAAGAATCCAATGTATCTGAACAATATGACGTTTCCAACGTCCACATCATCGATACCGCCCAAGTGCCCGCTGAACCATTCAAGCCCAATAAACCACGCTTTGTCATCATAGCCCTGGTATTAGGCCTATTTATAGGCATTCTATTTGCCTTTCTGCGCGAACACCTGAACAACACCTTTAAAACCACCGAAGACTTGGAAGAAAAACTAAAAATCGCCTCTTTAGGCGTTATACCGGTAGTTAAAGGCGGCAAAAAGAGCACACCACCAGAACGTCAAGTATTGTCAGATTCACGCTCTCAGTTTACCGAAAATGTTAACAACATCCGCACCGGCCTACTGTTTTCAAATATAGACAACCCACCAAAAACCATCCTGGTCACCTCCGCCACCGCAACGGAAGGCAAATCAACCCTGGCAGCCAATCTTGCCGCATCGCTTAGCTATCTGAACCGAACCTTATTACTAGAAATCGACCTACGCAAATCCACCGTTGCCAAAAACATGGGTATTAAACAAATTCCCGGCCTGACTGACCAGGTGCTAAGCACAGAATCAATACTGGAAGAAGCAATAACAAAAATCGGTGACGAAGATAGTAAACTGTATGCCATGCCTGCGGGCAGCTTTTCACCTAACCCACTGGAATTATTATCATCAGACTGTTTCAAAAATTTATTAAAAGAACTGGAAAAAACATTCACCTACATCGTACTTGATGGCCCACCGGTGCTAGCGGTCAGTGATGCGATCGTAGTGGGTCAACTGGTCGATAGCGTAGTGGTCGCCGCTAAAGCAGAATCCACCAAAGTTCAAATGACCAAAGAGGCCATTAATAGACTCCAAAAAGCCAACATCAAAATCACTGGTACCGTACTATGCCAGGCAGATAGCAAACGAATGAGCGACTACGGCAGCCATTATTATCACTACCAGGATACAAGTTATTACGGCAACCCCGCCAAGGCCAAGCCTTAAGTAAGCACACACAAAGCCGCCATGATCGACATACACAGCCATATACTGCCCAACGTCGATGATGGCGCACAAAGCTTTGATGATGCACTGGAAATGCTACGTATTGCAGCCCAAGACGGCGTAATCAGGCAGGTACTTACACCACACATTCAAATCAACCGCTTCGATAACAACCTGCAACAGCTTACCAAGCTATTCAATCTATTTTGCAAAATCGTAGCCACTGAAAATATCAACATCAAACTTCATCTGGCAGCAGAAGTGCGCATCACACCAGATATTATGACCATGGTTGAAAATAATTCCCTGCCCTGGTTGGGTACCTGGGATGAACAAAAATGTTTTTTGCTAGAGCTGCCCACAAACGAAATACCCGCCGGCAGTATCAACCTGATTCACTGGCTACGCAGCAAACAGATTATGCCAATCATCGTTCACCCAGAACGAAACAAAGCCTTTCAGAAAACCCCGGATAAGTTACAAACCTTTATCGATGCAGGCTGCCTACTGCAAATAACAAGCTCAAGCATCAGTGGTGGCTTCGGCAGGCAAGCCAAAAAACTCGCCATTGAATTATTAAATGACGATAAAGTTGACCTGATTGCATCAGACTGCCATAACCTGAAATACAGACCCCCAAACCTAAGCGATGGCATCAATGCTGCTGGAAAACTCATTGGTCACTCACATGCAGAAACATTGGCCAGACCAGCCGCTTTAAATTTACTCTAACCAGAAGTCAACTGACACAGAGACTGCCGACTAAGGACGTTCCAAGTTGCCGTTAATTTATTCACTCATGATCTCCAGCATACGCTTATCTATGCACCCCCATAATCTGAAAAAATCAATAACGTGCTTGCAGCAGAAAAAAGCTAACAAGGTACCAGTATTATTGGCATATTTTTCTGAAAACTAATACCCTGAATTCAAGTCATAAGTGCATAACCCGTTAATGTTTTTTCATTAATGCCGGTCAGCTCTTCAAAAACCTCATACGGAGTTTTATAACCCAAGCATTTTCTGGGGCGGCTATTCAGTTTGTGTACCGCATCTAAAACTT
>JAJRWO010000076.1 GCA_024276775.1 Gammaproteobacteria bacterium
GGGCGGCTAATGCCACTTTTGCTTTGAAGGCTGGTGAGTGATTTCGTCTTTTTCTTCGCATTTTCTGTTTTCTCGTTACTTGCATGAAAATTTAACAGAAAATACACTTATATCAATGTCCTAATTTTGGGGGCCACTTCTCTGTTTAAGTAAATGAAGAATGGGAATTATATAAAATTATTTATCAAGATAAATTCAATTATATTTTTTTCGTATGCGAAGTTTGCAGGGGTTATTTTTACTCTGCCTTACTTTCCAAAAAATCTACGTCTATATGCACTTTATGCAACATCACCGGGGTGTCAGAAATTTTGACATCAAAGGAAGCTGATTTTCCCTGGAGCTTAAAGTTTTGTTGACTTAATCGTTCACTGGCAAACAAACGGGTGAGTGTTAAGTCCTGCATCTGTAATATGGCACTGGGGGTGCTTAGCTGGAGTGACTTAAGATTGGCTCGCATTTTTGTATCCGCAGGAAATGTATAATCCCATAAAAAGGTTATACGTAAAGCTTGGCAATGTTTGTCCGGTTGAATGATAAGTTGATTGTTTAGTCGTGCTGTAATGGGAACTTGATCTTTATGCTCTTCCCGAAAACCGTTGCCATCATCACAATATACTCGTAACACATCCTGAAATGGACTTAGTTGGTCATGCCTTTTGTTGGCATATAAGCGCCGGTAACTTAATGCCTTCATTGCTTGGCTCCAGTCATTCAGTAATTGTTTATGCTGTAAGTAATCATCTCCCGCCTGTACCATGCGACTTTCTTGATTTAAATCAGTGCGAATAGCATTAATGGAAGAAAAGTACATTGGTGTATTGATGGGGGTGTCTTTGTAACGCAGTTTTTGCCCCTGCCAAATAATGCCTAGATATTTAGACCAGCTGTTATATAAATAAATGGGGAGATCATTCTGATACTGATTAAAAATAGAACGTCCATCGTTAAATACCACTTGGTCAGGCGAATTAGCCAAGTGAAAAATACTGGCGATTATATCTTTACTTGAGAAAAAACGGTTTTCATGTTGCGCTTGGGATAGCAGTGGGCTGTGCAGAAATGCTGCTACATGCACGGACTCTTCATAAACATTATTACCATGAAAAACATTGCCCTTATTGTGTTCGCCAAAGGCCTCGCCATGGTCGCCGATGCCGATGATGACTGTGTTTTCATATAGTCCGTGCTTCTTAAGCTGTTTAACCATGCGCTCCAGAAAATCATCGGTGTCTGTGAGTGCTTGTAAGTATCGCTCAAAGTCTTCTGGCTGTCCGTGTTTGATGCCTTCTGGGTGGTCTTTTAACCATTGGTCTCGGTTTTGCCAAAAGTCGCGAGTATAAGGGTGATGGGTTGCCATTGGCCAGACCTGCATATAAAAAGGCGTTTCGATATTGGCAAAGCGTTTGTTCATTCGTGCTAACAAATGTTCATCATCCCAGTCGACATACACGGTTTCATCATAATCTCGATAGACCTGAAACTCTTTATGTCGGTCATATGTTGCCGAACCACTGGTATAGGAATAGCTGGAATAGCCAAGCTGCTTAAGCTGATAAGGCAAACTTTTATTCGTAAACTGTTTGGTTAAATGGTTGGTGTAGCTGTCCCAGGATAATAACGAAAACATGCCCATATCTAACGCTGCATAGGCTTTAGTTGAGCGAATATCCTGGCTATAAACATTATCAAAAACAATAGATTGATCTCGCAGGCTTTGCAAAAATGGCATATATGCTTCGCCACCATGTAAAGGGATCTCCTTATGCCGCACTGATTCCAATACCAGCAAAATGACGTTTTTGCCCTTTAATAAAGGGTAAATAGTTTGGTAGTCTGGATGTAAACCAGTGGTTGCGGCCAGCTTTTGTCGGTAGTCGTCAAAAAAATCCTGTTCTACCTGTTTTGCGTGCTGTAAATCCATCTCTTCGATGTCATTCTCCAGTAAACTCCAGGCTAATACCCCTTGGGGTGAGGGGCAGGTTTTTGTGTTATCTGGGCATGGATTGAAAGCTAATACTAATAAGGGCAGGAAAAGGATTGAAGAAAAAAAGCCCAGATAATATTTGTCTAATAGGCGGCTTAAATATTTCTCCAAAAGCCATAGTAGGGCAATCAGGCTAATGACCGCCATGATTATTTGCCCTTTGATGCCCTGTAGCATGGGCACAATGCTCGCGCCCATTAAATCCCAGCTTAAGCCTTCTAATTGCTGAAACCGTGGCAATTGTCCGGTGACAAAAAATACATAAAAAGAAGAAAGCGTCGCCACGCACATCAGCAGAGCGAAAATAGTTAATGCCCACTTCAGGGGGATGGCAGACCAAGTACGAAAGCGTCTATGAATTAGGATGTAGGCGATCAAATTAATGCTGGCAAGCAACATTTCTGGTGCAATACCAGAGATATAAGCTCCGATGCTGCTAGAGGCGTGCCAAAGGTGTAACAATTTGAGAAAAAGAACGCTAAGCCAGAGCAGCACAAAAATTGCCCAGCCATACCGTAAAGGTGAAGTGTTTAAGAACATAGGGTATTTCTAATGAGGTTGAAATGGAGTTTGGAGTGTTTGAAGATGATAACGCAAAAGTGATTAATCACAAAAAAAGAGCGGGTTTTACATGATGTTGCGGCCTTTTTTCTGCCCTAGTTTACGTTTGATGTAGTTCTTTAAAGGGTGTTTTGTCATGTGGCTAAGTTCATTAACTTTATCCTGCAGGGTGGACAGTTTTTGTGTTAAAGCGTTAATCGTTTCATTCATTAACTGAGTGTTATGAATGGCATTTTCATATTCATGGTTTAACTGTTTATATGCGAGATCTTTCTGTTGAATAGTCTCAACTATATGGGCATGATCTTTCATTATATTTTCTAAAATACGGTCTTTTTCTTGGCTGACGTCAACGGCATGCTTGTAGTCGCTGGTTAATTGTTCTGAGGTTTGGTCTTTTTTTTGAATAATTTCAATGGCATGGTGATATAGCTTTTCCAGTGTTGTAATATTAGCATCTTTAATTTCGATGACAGAAAGCGCGTAAGTGTGTTGTTCGCCAATGGCTTCCATTCTCTTTTGATTAGTACGTTGTAGCGAATCGATAGCTTCATCGTGCCACTGGTGTGTTTTACGTAATAATTCATAAATGTTGGCGGGAGAATGGTTGCCGAGCCATTTTGTGTAAATTGATTGATATGCCTTTGCGGCCTGTTCAGGGTTATGAGCATCTGATGACTGTTCGTGTAACCGATAAACACAGGTGATATCAGGGGTCGATATAAAGGGTAAATATTGGCTTACCTGTAGCCAAAAATCCCAATCTTCAGAAAGATCAAATGAAGTATCAAAGCGAATCCCTGTGTCAATGACGCTGCGACTGAATAAAACACTCAAAATGGGCAGGAAATTATTATACAACAGATGCTCTTTATCAAAGTTTACATGATAGGTTTTTATTTCCCGCTCCTGTAAATCAGCATCACTCCACACTGCTTTTGTCGCAGAATAAATGGCAATATCAGGGAAGCCAGAGGTCGTGCTGGTATCAGATTTAGTGGAAAGCAAGTGTGTTACCAATGATGAAAGGTGATGTGGCAGCCAGTAATCATCATCATCCAGAAAACAAATATAATCACCTTTGGCGTTGTTTAAACCATGATTTGCCGCTGCAGTGCGGCCCTCATTTTTTTTTAAATGAACGGCTGTGATCTTCAGTTTGGATTGAAAAGGTGTGGCAATATTGCGGACATCTGTTCCGCCATCATTGACCAATATTACTTGAATAGGGCGATAGTCTTGTTTGGCGATTGATTCTAGACAGCCGCGCAATTTCTCAGGTCTGTCCTTAGTGCGGACAATCACGCTTACCAGAGGCTGTTCTACAGACATCTATTGCTCCCAAATAAGCCAGAATTAGCCAATAAAGCTAGCCGCATTTTACATTGCCTTTTTGTTAGGCACAATGATTCTGGATGTTTCGGTTGATTGTTTCGTTTTAATGCTAAGTGACGGGAACGAAAGCGCTTAGTGTCGATTCGCTGCCTCATCTTCTGGGTGGGTCATGCCACGAGGTGAATTGCACGCCTGCGGCGGCGCATGGTTGCATTGCCTAAAGTGCTTGCTTCTGGTGTAACGCTTTGTTTTGCTGTACCGCAAACCCACGCTTTACCCCATCCAGCGGAGGGGTCCGGGGTGGTGGGTGTGACTGCGATGATTGTGGGTTGTACTTCAAAAAACTTGGTGGTAATGTACGCGCGCTTGTTCAGTGATTCCTTAAATAAAGGTATAATTCTGCGGCTATCGACGAGGGCGGTATGGTGAGACTCAAATGGCTAAAAGACTATTTTACCCCAGTACATCATAAAGGCCTGTTGTGGCAGTTGGTAAAGCGAGAAATCAGGCAAAAATTTAAAGGTTCCTGGTTAGGACTGGGTTGGGCACTGCTGACGCCAATCGCCATGTTGGTCGTATATACCTTTGTGTTTCGCACTGTGCTCAATGCCAAATGGCCTGGTAATGCGGCTAATACTGATGCTGAATTCGCTTTGCAACTGTTCTGTGGTTTAATCGTCTTTACCCTTTTCAGTGAGGTGGTCGGACGGGCTCCCACGCTTATTTCCGAGCAACCCAATATGGTTAAAAAGGTCATCTTTCCTTTGTCTGTCCTTCCCTGGGTAAGTGTGGGTGCATCTGCTTTTTTTGCCGGGTTGAGTTTGTTGGTGCTGATATCCGCGACGCTGGTGACCCGTGGAGAGCTCACTATTCATTTGTTGGCCCTGCCGCTGATAGGTATTGTCTTTATTCCGGCTCTCCTGGGGTTTGGCTGGTTGTTGTCTTCTCTCGGTGTCTACATGCGTGACCTGGGGCATATTGTCGGTTTGGTTCTCACGCCTCTGATGTTTTTGTCACCGATATTTTATCCAACCACTGCGTTGCCAGGATTTGTGCAGGAATTCATGTTGTTGAACCCGTTGGCACTTATTATTGACTCCACCCGGGCCGTTGTGCTTCAAGCGGCGTGGCCAGATTTTGTGGCGTTGGCTGTGTATCTGTTCGTGTCTATTGGTATTGCGCTAGTGGGAGCGGCCTGCTTTCACAAGACGCGTAAAGGTTTTGCTGATGTCCTCTGAGCGCATCGTTGACGCTGTTCAACAGATGAAAGGCGGCGGACAGGCTGCGCCGGATATCGCTATCGCTGCCAGGAATTTAAGTAAAGTTTATCATCTCTACGAAGCCCCTTCAGATAGACTTAAACAGCTTCTGTTTGGTCGTAAGCGTCAGTATTATAAAGAATACACCGCGCTCAATAATGTCAGTTTTCAGCTGCCTAAGGGGGAAGTACTTGGCTTGGTGGGACGTAATGGTGCTGGAAAATCCACGCTACTGCAGCTGATTTGTGGAACGCTTACCGCGACATCGGGTGACCTTGCTATCCATGGGCGTATCGCCGCATTATTGGAATTGGGTGCCGGCTTTAATCCTGAGTTCACGGGTCGCGAAAATGTTTATCTGTCCGCCACTGTCATGGGGATTGGACAAAAAGAAATTGACGATAAAATCGAAAAAATCATTGATTTTTCAGGGGTTCGAGATTTTATTGATCAGCCGGTTAAAACCTATTCCAGTGGTATGTACGTTCGTCTGGCATTTTCTGTTGCCATTAGCGTAGAACCAGACATTCTAGTCATTGATGAGGCATTGTCAGTCGGTGATGGTGATTTTGCGCGACGATCCTTTGAACGTATCATGGCGATGCGGGATGCAGGAAAAACCATCCTGTTTTGCTCGCACTCACTTTATCAGGTAGAAGCGCTGTGTACACACGTTATCTGGCTAGAACAGGGTCAGGTTCGGGCGTCAGGTAAACCCGAGCAAATTGTACCTGAGTATCAGAGCTTTCTTGACCAATTTGATAATAAGAGTGCCAGCGCCGCGCCGATTAAATCCGTTGAGGATGAACGGGTAGATGCTGAGCCAGTGGATGACCGTATAGCCCTTCAGTCTGTCTCAGAACCGAAAAACGCTGACGTGCCTTTTTCAAAAGAGTCTGTATTGGGCAGTGGCGCGCGGCTTACTCGTATGACGGCAACCGCCGATGGCGTCAGCGGCAAAGTATTGCAGTTGCTGAGCCGTGTCAGTCATTTGCATCTGGATATTGAGTTTCAAACCACACTTGTGGATGAAACGCCTCAAGTTGCCTTGGTTATCCATAGTGCTGGGGGGCAGTTGATTACCAGTTGTGGCAGTTGGGTCGATGGCGTGAGTCCGTGCATCGATTCACAAGGCAATGGCCGTATCCAAATTGTTTTTGAGCAGTTGCCACTTTTAAAGGGCACTTATTATATCGGAGTGTTGTTATTTTGCGAGCGTGGCATTTTTTTACATGACAATGCCGATCCCGCCATCACTCTGCATATCAGTCAGCCAAACAAGGAACGCGGCGTTGTCTATCTGCCACATCGGTGGTGGGTCGCTGACAAGGCAGTGGCTCAGAATGATTGTTCGGCACCAGAAGCGATGCCTAGTGCGCCTCGCTGGCGTCTGCTCAGTGCCAATGACGTGTCTCAAACAGCTTTGTTAACATTGTTTGAACAGGTATTTGGAGCTGTGCTGAACCCGCTTGTTTGGCGTTGGAAATACCGTTTTGCGGATACGCCAGGGTCTGTGGTGCTGGAGAATGATAGATTGGTCGCCTTCAGTGGTGGAATTCCTCGTGCGGGGTTGGTCTTCGGTCAACCTGAGAGCATGGTGCAAATGGGGGATATCATGGTTGCCGAGGATGTTCGCGGCGTTCTAGGCAAAAAAGGCCCGTTTTATCTGGCGATGAAAGATTATCTGGCCCCACGAGTAGGGCCTGGTCGGCGTTATTCATTGGCATTTGGGTTTCCTAACGAACGCGCCTGCAAAGTAGGCGTTATCCGCGGTCTTTATAATATAGTAGACAAAATTCTGGAGCCGCGCTGGACACCATTGCCCGGTACAGAGGCTCAGTCATGCTCACCAACGTTAATTGATGCAGCCACAGATCAAAATTGGCAGCAGCAGGTTGACAGGCTTTGGCAGGCGATGAAGCAAGATGTAAGCGATGTTGCCATTGGTTGTCGCGATAGCCAGTGGATAAAGCACCGCTATATAGATAAGCCCATGGCCGACTACCGGCTTTATTTTGTTTCAGATGCCACAGAAAATAATCTGGATGGTCAGATAATCGGCCTGCTGGTCATGAGGCAGCACGAAAACAAGGGGCTGGAATTGCTGGACATGCTTGGTTCGCGTTCATCTGTTCCGGCGTTGATTAATGCTGCGAGACAAATTACTTCTACTTGCCAGGCCGCATATTTATTTGCCTGGGCAACGCCAAGCGTGTTGGAGTGGTTGGCCGGTACAGCGCCACAAATCAATGCAACAGAAGTGGTCATTCCGGGGTGCAATATTAACGGTTCTGAACACGCGCTTAGGGTTAAAGACCGCTGGTGGCTACTTGGGGGTGATAGCGACTTTCGATGAATTTTGAAGGGTTATCCCCCCTT
Source organism: Gammaproteobacteria bacterium (assembly GCA_024276775.1). Lineage (GTDB taxonomy): Bacteria > Pseudomonadota > Gammaproteobacteria > Tenderiales > Tenderiaceae > Tenderia. The sequence continues at coordinate 7,522 of JAJRWO010000076.1, forward strand.
CGTCCCGCTCAATCAGCCTTTCTGGATTAACAGCTTTATCGCGCTGATCTCGCAAATTATAAAACAGACCAGGTATCAAATAACCGCAGGCTTTCAATATAACTTTCAGATACGGGAGTTGCCGTCACCAATGGGTAATAGAGCACAAAGGTGGCAACCACTAAAATTAAAAATACGGCCAATGTGGTACGTGGCAGCCATTTGTCATAATTAAGCTGGGATGCAGCGTAGGCGATGCCAAGGATTAACAATGGTAAAAAGGGATAATAGTGATAAATAAAGCTGGTGCGTGTTACTAATAGCCAAGGTATGAATTGCAGGAAGTAGAGGCCAGCAAGAAGTAGAGCTGCCTTATTTTTCCCGCGCAATGCCGTCCAGCCAATGCCAATCATAACAGCAAAGCCTGACCACCAGATCACAGGGTTGCCGATGAGGTTCAGGCTGGCATGCATGCCAGCAGAGAGGCCACCTGGTGTATACATCCACAAGGGTTTCCACATCACTGGCCAGGTGAAAAATAGAGAGCTTCCTGAGTGTGTTGTGTCCCGGTCGGCATGGTAATGCCAAGCATATGATTGTTGTTCGATAAAAACGCGAAAGCCTTCTACAGACCAGACACTCGGGCTTCCTGCTGCTGTATGGATGAACTCAAAATGGGAAAAGTAATAAATCACCCCGGGCAGCAATAAAAAGCCTAGCGCCCAATAGGCCATGCTGGGTAAAAAATCATGTCGCCAAAATAGGTTGCCTGCATTCGGCGTGCCTGAACGCTGTGCTGTCATGGCCGTAGTGAAGGCAGATACCTTGGCACCAACCAATAGAATAAACAGGGCAAAGCCAACGAACAAGGCGTTCCATTTTACCGATGCAGCAAGCCCAAAAAACAATCCCGCCAGTAAAAACCAGCGCAGATTGTCATGTGTGAAACGCCCTTGACCAAGGGTATACCATCGATACAGGGCCAGCAGAGAGGCGGTGGTAAACACGGTCAGGAACGTGTCAATGTTGGCCCAGCGGCCATGAATAAAAAACATCAGCTCAAATATTGCCAAAACGGCGGCTAAATAGGCACCGCTGCGCTTGCCGCTGATCCAGCGACCACCGATGAACAATAAGACAGGAAGCAAGGCAACTGCCAGCGCGTCGGCAAAGCGCCAACCAAAGGGGGTCATATCAAAGAGCTGGATGCCAAGACCAATCAGGGTCTTCCCCAGTGGTGGATGTGCCTTTTCGTAGGGTTCTATTCCATTGAGCATTTCGTTGGCAGAGCGGGCCATAGTCACCTCATCCCAAACGGCTCTGGCTTGATAGCCGGTTTGATCCGTTATTTGGTCCTGTTCATTGAAGAGCGGGTGATCCTGGGGTTGTGAGACTGTTTTTTTGCCTGGCTGAGCAATTATTTTGCTGGGAAGGACAGGTTTGCCATCAGACCCCATCAAGGCAAGTTCGTTGAGATCAAAGTGATCACCTGAAATGGTGATGCGCAATCTTTCAATGGCTGTTTGCTGACGAAGTGTTTTTCTTAGAACCTTGAAGGCGCTGTAATATTGTTTTTTACCTCGATAACGCAGCACACCGCTATTTTTTTGCCAGAGTGGTTTCCAGGCGTTGTTTATTCGGGTTTCGAAGCGCACCATGCCGCTACCGTTGGCACCCGTGTAGACCCTTACCTGACTGAGTGCCTGAGGGGCATTAAATTCAAGTTCGAATGACTCACTAGCGTTGACATAGGTATGCCCTGTTGTTGGGTATTGTCGGTCGCCAATATTGAATAACAGCAGTGAAAATGCCGCTAGCCAAATACCAAAAACGGCCAGATAGTCCCATTTCGTCATGCTAAATAGTTTGTCTGGTAGGTGGTTATGATCAAGCCAATTGGCGCTAAACAGTGTCTTGATACGGTTAAAATAAGCAGACAAAGGCAAGCGCCCGGAAAACCACCACAGGATTTCCATGAGCATTAAAAACAATACTGTTGCAACAGCAATGTATGGAAGCATGGAGTCTTGGGGGACATCGTCGTGGCTTAGGACGTAATAGGAAAATAGATAAACGGGTTTAAGCAGCAGTAAAATGCTGATAAAAAAGAAGCTCCAGCGATAATGGCGGCTGTGTGATAACAGTGGCACAAGGCAGATGAGCGCCAGGTAGAGGCTGAGGTCTTTGGACCATGGCAGCACGACAGCGGCTAGCAAGGCGGAAAAATACGACAGGGCAAAATATGCTTCCATTCCTGTGCTGTTTATCCATTGACTGGCACGCCAGTGCGCCAGTAGTAAGGCGACGATCAAGCATAGGCTGAAAATTGCAATGACCGGCAGTGCCGGGTGATCAGCCGAGATGAATAGTTCTGTTGGATGGAATAAATCAGCGGTGGTGGCTAAGGCTAACAGCGGCAAATAAAATGCGGAGACGGTTATGATGGTAAACGCAATAAATTTTGCCAGGCAAGACCATGATGTATTGCGCAGCAATAACAGGCCAATAATCGGTACAATAATAAGGCTCAGTGGGTTAAATGCTATCGCCGCCGCTAAAGCGATGGCGGCCTGTGTCGGTTTTGACTGATATGCCAATAAAATTGCGCTTAGTATGAGCAATGCACAAATGGCAATAGGCTCTCCCCAAAAGGCTGTCACCATAATGAGGGCTGGATTCAGTGCAATAAAATAGGCCTGCCACCAATCGCTTTTTTCTGAAATAAATTTTGAAAGGTGAATCAGTAATAAATAGATCAGGCTCATTTCTGCCATAATCCCGGGCAGTTTCAAGAGCACGGTAAACAAGGCGCTGGCCTCTAACATGTTGGCTTTTACGATATAACCAACAATGCTTAGCCAATACAGCCATAAGGGATTAGTCAGGTCGCTATCGAATAGAGAATAACTGGCGGGATTA
>JAJRWO010000077.1 GCA_024276775.1 Gammaproteobacteria bacterium
AGAAGGTGCGGTCATTTCCATGGGCGTCTACATTGGCCAAAGCACCAAAATTCTCAATCGTGCCACCGGCGACATCAGCTATGGCCGCATTCCAGCCGGTTCGGTGGTTGTATCTGGCAGCTTGCCATCCAAGTGCGGCACCCACAGTCTCTACTGTGCTGTCATCGTCAAACAAGTTGATGCCAAGACCCGTAGCAAGGTGGGTATTAACGAATTACTGCGTGACATCTAAATACTTTTAACTACGAAGGACACGAAGGCAACACCGATTTATAGAATATTTCGTGCGCTTCGTGGTGAATATTTATGACAACAATTTACGGCATCAAAAACTGCGACACCATGAAAAAAGCCACCAAGTGGCTGAATGAACATGGTATTAAATATCAATTTCACGATTTCAAAAAAACAGGCCTGGAAGAGACGCAACTCAAGGCATGGATTAAGCACGTTGGCTGGGAGCTTCTGCTCAATCGTCGTGGCACCACTTGGCGCAAACTGCCTGAAACCGTGCGTGAAAGCATTGATGAAAACAAAGCGATTCAGCTAATGCTGGACAACCTTAGCCTGATCAAACGTCCCGTATTAATAACTGACAATACGACTCATGTCGGTTTTAAAGCCGATGAATACGCAAAAATATTCGTCTTAGCCCTTTTTTGAATAATAGAAGAATCAAGGAGAATCAAGAGGTCAGACTCGTTAATATCTCAAAAGGGAAAATCCATTGGCGTGTTTACCCCGTTTAGTGACCCGTATTCTGTTTAATTCCGCTGGTAAATGTCACGCCTGTTATGACATCAGCCAGATATTTATATCCCCGTAGTCGCTGCCATCTTTTTTATTCTGTTTCCACGAGTTTAAATGCCATTGCCAGTATCGTATTCTTACTTCCGCAGTTCTTAGTACGTGTGGCTCTCAATCTAACCGTTACAAAGACCGATTCTATTAGGTTGGTAGTTCGTATATGCCGCCAGTTTTCAGCAGGAAAATCATAAAATGCCAGCATGGATTCTTTATCTTTTGCCAAACATTCCATGGCTTTTGGATGTTTAGGGGTAAAGCGTTCAATGCAGTGTTTAAAAGAGGTTTCAGCGTCTTTTCGTGTCTCAGCACCCCAGATATTATGCGATACTAACGTGCGAATTTCGTTAGGGGTATTGGCTATCCGTGCTTCCCTTCCAAAACATCGGCGGCGACCACCGCAATCGTTTCTTTGTGTGTATCCAATCCTACGTATTTGCTAAAATTTCTCATGACGGTTTTTTCTCGATGATGACTCTGCGCCGAGGCGCTAACCTCTTAACGCAACCCACGCTTTCAAGGCTGGCCAGGTCAATACATGAAGCAAAAACATCCTTGGCCGTATACTAAAGACTCAAACTTGACTACTTTATATTTTCACTACTTCAATAAATGAATCACTTACACTCTGATGTCAGACCCTATCGATAAAGCCCAAAGCGAGCGCCTGCTCAAGTTGGCCACCCGAGCTTCGGTTGCTACGGCGGCCATACTGATCGTCGCTAAGCTTATTGCCTATTGGCAAACCGATTCGGTCAGCATACTGGCATCGCTGGTGGACTCTCTCATGGATGCCGGCGCCTCAATCATCAATCTGCTGGCTGTCAGCTACGCCTTGGCACCTCCCGATAAAGAACACCGCTTTGGTCATGGTAAAGCGGAATCACTGGCCGCTATGGCTCAAGCCACCTTTATTGCCGGTTCAGGCCTGTTTCTGATTCTGGAAGCTATTGACCGGTTGATAAAGCCGCATCCAATAGAGTCTATTAACATTGGCCTGGGGGTAATGATTTTTTCCGTCATTGCCACCTTGATGCTGTTGGCAATACAACGCCATGTCATCAATAAAACCAACTCCGCCGCCATCCGCGCCGATGCCTTGCACTACAAAACTGACTTACTCACCAACACCGCTATTATCGTTGCGCTATTGCTATCACAATTCGGCTGGCCCGGTATCGACCCACTGTTTGCACTGGCCATTGCTGGTTACATTCTTTACAGCTCATGGAAAATTGGCAATGAGGCTTTTCATGACCTGCTCGACCACGAAATCACAGAAGAAAAGTGCCAACAGATTATCGAAATAGCCAAGGCCCATCCACAAGTACGCGGCCTGCACGACCTGCGCACCCGCCTGTCAGGCAGAACTGAATTTATTCAAATGCACCTGGAACTGGATGATTACCTAGCACTGATCGAAGCCCACGACATAGCCGAGCAGGTGGAAAAAAATATTCTTCAGGTCATTCCAACTGCCGATGTTGTTATTCATCTTGACCCCGTCAGCACGGTCGACTTAAACACCCTGCCGCTGTTCAAACGGACAGACTGAATTTATATGTAGCAAGTGATCGTGCTGACGGGATTTAGGGACTATTCATTTTCACCATTCCACCCCCGTGGTAGAGAGCTCAGCGTCAACTGACGCCCTTCGCTAAGCATATATTCCGTAAACACCTCTGTCACCACCGATGGTTTCTTGCCCTCGGGAAAGCAGAGATACCACTTGTCATTGAGTGGAAAACCTTCCACATCCAGCACCACCAGTTCACTGCTGTTAATCTCATGCACCAAGGCATAAATCGACAAAATTGAAATGCCCAGTTCACCAATCACCGCTTGTTTAATAGCCTCGTTACTGCCCAGGGCCATACTGCTGCGAAACTGGACGCTGCGATCCTTGATCATGCGATCCATGGTCAAAAATGTGCCACAACCAGGCTCGCGCATAATAAAGTTATCCCGAGTCAGGGCCTCAACGGGGATATCTGTTTTACCTGCCAAGGGGTGATTCGGCGAAGCCAGGATCACTAACGGATTTGTCAGGAAGGGAATGGCCTTAATCCCAGACCCTGTCGGCGCCTGGCCAACAATATAGATATCATCAAGATTGTCGTCTAACCGTTCCAATACCCGACTACGATTGGTCACTTCCAGAGCCACATTGATGCCAGGGTATTTTTTGCAAAAGCTGCCCAGAATACGCGGTGCAAAATATTCGGTGGTGGTCACACCCGAGATATCCAGGTTGCCCATTTTAACTCCCTTAATATCGGCAACGGTCATCTGAAACTCATCCAACGAGGCAAATACTGATTTACAGGTTTTAAGCAACTCCTGCCCCACTGTGGTCAGGGCAATACGTTTGCCAATCTGCTCATACAACGGCATACCGATAATTGAAGTGAGTTTTTTAACTTGCATTGAGACAGTGGGCTGAGTCAAGTGCAGCTCTTCAGCGGCTTCGGTAAACGAGCCATTTCTAGCAATTGATTCAAATAGTTGTAGCTGCCTAAAGGTCGCATTTCTTATTTTAATCATTTTTTAACTCGCAGTTGCATAGAGATAAGACTATTGTAGCAATGAATTATGTTTATTTTTGTTTATACAAAAAATTTGGTATAACGACTCACGTGGGAAAAGTATTTTTCCTTTGCACCGCCTTTCATCGACTCCCCTTCCCCAAAAAAGATAACCCCAACCCCCATGTGTGCATATTTTTATATTCATTCCACATTGACATCCAAACCAATACCGGTTTTTTATAACGATAATATCTTTCTATCAATGACATATAACCTCCGAAACAATATAGACCATAATCTATACAAACAATAAAAATTTTTGATTAGTCTTTATACAATAAATTCGGCATAATTCTCCTCGTAGTTGATTTAGTTATCTCTTTTAGCGCACATGGGACGAGTCTTTTCCCCTCCTCCCCCTCCCCCCCTTAAAGGCTATTTAAGGTTCCATGTGCGCTTTTTTTATTTTTAAACCTAAGATTCAATAACGCAGTTTGTACCAAAGCTGGCCTAACAACTCGTGCAAACCGAAATATGAGTCGGCCATCGCCGCCGCATTCGGTATTAACAGTAAAAACCCATTGTCTTGCATGATATAAAAACGGGTTGGCGCTGCAATCACTGTTAAACCTTGCCGCTCAAAAATAGTAACGGCACGCGGCATGTGTGATGCGTGTGTCACTAAAAAAATGGTTTCTATCTTTTTTTCTGCCAACAGTTGTTTACTTAAGCGGGCATTCTCTGCAGTGGTGCTGCTATTATCTTCCAACCAGACCCGTTCAACCTGAAAGTCATCACGCAGGCTATTCGCCATCACCTGGGCCAGACTGTCACCCTGACGATCAAGCACATGACCGCCACTAACCAACATCGGCAAACCTGTCTGCCGATGCAAATAAGCGCCATAGCGCAACCGCGCCAGTGTGTTATTAGCCACTGTATCGCCACCATATTCCGGTGCTGTTTTATAACGTCCGGCAGATAACACCACGATTACCTGTGCAGAGGTCTGTCTAATTTCGGCCTCAGTCAAGGCTGGAAAAACCTGTGTTTGCTGTAGCAGCAAGCCAGACAATAATGGCGTGCTGAGCAAGTAAGTAAGCACAAGACCAGACCACAACATACGCTTTGCCATCCGTGGCTGTGACTTCAGCAACAACAATCCAAGCAACAGCAACAGCAACAGGCTGCCTGGCGGAAGGATAATACTCTTTATGAGATTGGTGATGTAAAGCTCAAACATGACGACCAGCTCTATCTAACCTATAACATTGTTGTCGCAACAGGCTCAGACAGGTGTCTAGGTCCTGTTTAATATTTTTTTCTCCAGCCCAACTAACAGATTGGAGCAAGCTGTTTTGGCAATCAGCCAGGCACAAACTGCACCCAAACTATTAGCTGCAATGTCGGCGTATTCAAACAGGCGGTACGTGGTTTGTCCCTGCAACCACTCTATTAACACTCCCATCGCCACAAACAAAATCAGTAACAAAAAATGCCGCGAGCGCTGATAAAGCAGACTAAACCAACTCATCAATATAAAATAAGCAAAAAAATGTCCCACCTTATCACTGTATTCAAAACCATCGACACCAATGGCAACAAGTGCTAATGAAAGATAAAAAACGAGCACGATCAGTACCATGCCGCACAACCACCACAATGGAAAATAGTTCAAATGACGTCGAGAAAAACCAAGCATTATCTGGAATCCATGGCATCAAGCGGCGATGCTGTACGTCACGAGCAACTGTTTTTGAGCGTCAACCATTAAGCAGGTGACAGTGAGCGGAGTGTCCATCAGCAAGATCAATTGAACCGGGGTATTGTTCACTACAAACAGGCATCACACGAGGACAGCGTGGGTGAAAATAACAACCACTTGGTGGCGAAATCGGAGAGGGGATATCTCCCTCAAGCTGAACAACTTCCTGTTTTCTTTTTTGATCAATGATCGGCACAGCAGCCAATAATGCCTGCGTATAAGGATGCACGGGATTCTCCAGCACATCCTCTACCTTGCCGCGCTCAACAATTCGGCCAAGATACATCACGATGACTTCATGGGCTAAATAGGCCACTACTGATATGTTGTGAGTGATAAATAGATAAGACAAATGGTGTTCGATCTGCAGTTCTTTTAATAAATTTAATATCTGCGCCTGTACTGAAACATCGAGGGCGCTAGTGGGTTCATCACAGACAATCAGTTTGGGTTCCACCGCCAGGGCACGGGCAATACACACACGTTGACGCTGGCCACCGGAAAACTCATGCGGATAACGGTTACGCATCTCTACCGACAGTCCAACCTGTTCAAGTAAAACATCAACCCTGGCACTGCGCTGCTGGGCATTACCCGCCACACCCTGGGCGATCATTCCCTCTTCAATGATATCGCCAATCATCATACGGGGATTCATTGATGAGAATGGATCCTGAAAGATAACTTGAAAATCACGCCGCCGTTTGCGTAATTTTTCACCGCTCAGATGAACCAGATCTTCACCTTCAAACAATACTTCACCAGCGGTGGGACGATTCAATTGCAAAATGGCCTTACCCACCGTGGTCTTACCGCAGCCTGACTCTCCCACCAGCGCCAGGGTCCGGCCTGGTTTGATCTGTAAATCCAGCCCATCAACCGCATAAACATAGCCTGTTATCCGTTTCAAAAAGCCCTTGCGAATCGGAAAATGAACCTTGAGATCATTCACCTGCAATAAAGGTTTTTGCGCTGTTATGACTTGCAGTGGTTGAGTTTTTTCTGGCGCAACTTTTACAACCTCAGGCCACTGGGCCAACAGTTCGCCATTGGCACGAAAACAACGCATTTCGTGCCCAACAGCCATCTGCTGCCACTCTGGCACCTGTTCACGACAAGGGGTCCAGGCATAATCACAACGACCTTCAAAGCGACAACCGGTAAATGTCTGTGACAAGGATGGCACCGAGCCCTTAATCACCTCTAGCGGTTGGTCACGCTTTTGCATGTCCGGCAGTGAATCAAACAGCTTACGACTATAGGGGTGTTTGGGATCGGCAAAGAATTGTTCGCGACTGGCCTGCTCCACTATTTGTCCGGCATACATCACCGCCACCCGGTCTGCCATCTCTGAGACTACGCCAAGGTCATGGGTAATGAGCAGAATCGCCATGCCAGTCTCTTTTTGTAGATCACGCAACAACTGCAAAACCTGAGCCTGAATGGTCACATCCAACGCTGTGGTTGGCTCATCGGCGATTAACAGATCCGGCTCACCTGCCAAGGCAATCGCAATCATAACACGCTGTTTCATGCCACCGGAGAGCTGGTGAGGGTATTCATCGATACGATTTTCCGGTGCCGGGATACCCACCGCTGCCAATAATTCCAAAACTTGACTGCGGGCCGCAGCCCTCTTTAAACCCTTGTGGCGCAACAGGCTTTCACCAATCTGCTGCCCCACAGTGAGCACCGGGTTGAGTGAGGTCATGGGTTCTTGAAAGATCATGGCGACACGGTTGCCACGCACGCTACGCATGCCCGACTCTGGCAGATTAAGCAGGTCTTCGCCCTCAAGCAAAATTTCACCGTTGACAATCTTGCCCGCTGGCTGCGGCACCAACTGCATAATCGAGAGCGAGGTCATGGATTTGCCACAACCCGACTCACCCAGCAAGGCAAACGTTTCACCTTTGGCGACATCAAAGCTAATCCCATCCACCGCCCGGACAGTATCTTTACCAACCGAAAACCAGGTTTTAAGATTGCGGACACTTAATAATGTTTCGTTCATTTTATTTATAACTCAGCACAGAGAACATGAAATTCACGCAGAATTTCTCTCCCATTTTTTTGCTTTGATTGCGCTTTTTTATTCACGACGGCACTCAACATCTTTATTCGCCTGCCTCGTGGTCAATTCTATTTCCTTAGGCGCGGATCAAAAGCATCACGCACGGCATCAGAAAAGAGATTGGCTGCCAGCACCAATACAAACATAAAAATAAAGGCCGCCAGCAGCGACCACCACACCATTGGCTCACGCGCCATTTCCAGCCGTGCACCATTAATCATATTGCCCCAGGAGTGCATACTTGGATCAACACCAACACCGACATAAGAGAGTACTGCTTCAGCCAGCACCAACCCACTAAAATCCAACACAATGGTGATCATAACAATATGCATAACATTGGGCAGGATGTGACGGCTGATAATTTTGCCCTTGCCAACGCCAAAGGCAACCGCTGCTTCAATATATTCCATCTGACGCAACTTCATTGCCTCACCACGCAATATTCGACACAGGCCAGTCCAACTTGTGATACCCAGAATGATACAAAGAAATAACAAACGCAAATCGGCACGCGCCGCATCAGTTTCAAACAATTCCGGATGATTAGCGATATAAACTTGCAGCATCAGCACTGCCGCGGCTATCAACAGTACACCGGGAATCGAACTCAGAGTAGTGTAAAGGTATTGCACCACATCATCGACCCAACCACGTAAATAACCCGCCATGATCCCTAATAAGATCGCAAACGGCAACATCACCAACGTGGTTAAGGTACCAATCAGCAGACCGGTACGAACACTCTTCATGGCCAAATAAAAGACATCCTGGCCCACCTTGTCGGTGCCAAGAATATGGTAGTACCTCCCCAGAAAAGCGCACCAACTCAGCAACACCAACATAACACCAAGCGTTAGCAACACAACGCGCCAAGGCACCTCTGTACGACCACTCATCATCAGAAGCAATGTTTTTTTAAATGATTTTGACTGACGTTTAGACAACCAAAGCACCAACAATAATGCCAATACCAGCAAACCAAGCAAACCCGATAAAACGGCCATCATTGAACGAGAAAGAATATCAGCCAGACGGTCTGCCTGAGGATCTTGCAGGTGGTTACCTGCATATTTCAGGCGTGGATAAATACGCTCTTGCTGACCATTCGGTAACAGTTGCGTTTCACGAGAAAAAGCATGTGTGGCAAACGGTGCTGAATAGGTAGTTTCAACATTGGTCTTGATCGGCCCCATTAATACATCCAGCAGGCTCAATACTTCAGCGGAGTAATGTTGCTCGCCAACATTGTCTTGGTTAGGCAGGGCTTGACGATAATGTATGGAATCCAGCAAACCTATGCAGACATAGATTAACAGCACCAGCATCGATGCAACTCCCATACGGCTGCGCATTACCTGACGCCAGGGTGCCGCCAAGTGCTCTTTGCCCCGAGCATAAAATACAGCAAACACAATGGCTAGCAGTAGCAGAAACAGCAGCGCATCAGTCCACAGCAAAACGGGCATTATACTCATGACAATTTAACCCTCGGATCTACCAGGGTATAAGAAATATCGGTCAGGATCAGGCCGAAAATATAAAGGACAGAACCCAGAAATACCATGGCTCGGACAATGGCAAAGTCCTGGCTACTAATGGCATCAATGGTGTAACTGCCCAGCCCGGGAATGCCAAAAAAGGACTCCGTAATAAGGCTGCCCATGAATAGCAGCGGCAGCACCACCACTACGCCGGTCAAAATTGGGATCATGGCATTTTTTAATACATGTTTGAATAATACCGCGAGTTCGGACACGCCTTTGGCCCGTGCTGTACGCACATAGTCCTTGCCGATTTCTTCAAGAAAAATGGTTCGATACCAGCGTGTACTGGAACCAATGCCTGCAATCACACCAATTAACACTGGCAGAATCAGAAATTTGATCGACTCTATGCCCACATCGTAACCAGACACGGGCACCAAATGTAGCAACTTGCCCACCAGATACTGGCCACCAATGATGTAGAACAAGCCCGAAATAGACATTAACACCACACACAAAACCACCCCGCCAACATCAACATAGGTTCCCCTAAAAAAGGCCACCAGCAAGGCAAAGGTGATATAAGCTAACAGGCCAAGAATCAAATTGGGCAAAGCAATGGCTAGGCTGGGCCACATTCGTTGACTGATATCGTAACCGATATCCCTACCGTCATCTGCACGACCAAATTCGAAAGCAAATAACTTAACCGACTTATCGTAAAAAATAGTATCGGTGAACGTTGCCATACCCGATGCCTGGTGATTAATCAGTAAGGGTTTGTCATAACCACGTTCGGCCTTCCATTTATCAATCGCCTCTTCAGTCACATG
>JAJRWO010000078.1 GCA_024276775.1 Gammaproteobacteria bacterium
ATCAAGCAGCAGGCCAGCTCATGAAAATAATAAACACGACGATAGTGACTGTTAGTTTGGCGCTATTATCTGGTGGCCTCTCTGCCGAGGTAAAACTGGAATCTGAAGGTATCAAAATTTATGGTCAAAGCGAACTCCCCAAGGTGCTCTATATTGTTCCCTGGAAGCAACGCGAAGCAGGAGAAATTGATATGCCGGCCAGCAGCAGCCTCGCCAGCGACATCCTAAAACCTATCGACCCAGAAATTTTCAGACGACAAATTCGTTACTATGAACTAATGACCCAACCACAAGATAACAATGAAGGTTAAGAATGCGTTATACTCTGCCGCCAACGATTATCAGCAAACATTTTTAACACAATAAATCTCAAGCGAGTGCTCCAAGGAGACAATGATGGACGATTTTATTTCCACAATCGTGCGCTTCTTTCAAGAAGGCGGAACTTTCATGTACCTGATCCTGATGCTGTTTGCAGTAGGGTTGGCTATCGCTATTGAGCGTTTTATCTATCTTTCGGCAGCCAAACGTACAAGCCGCAAAACATGGAATGGCCTGGTGCCGTTAATCCAGCAAGGCAAGTTTGATCAAGCCACCCAATTGGCAACTGAATCCAAGGCAGCTATCGCTCACATGCTGTCCTACGGTATGGCTCGCATCCAGGAGCGCAATCAACATCGCGAAGAGATCGAAATGGCAATGGAAGAAGGCCTGATGGAAGTTGTTCCAAAACTGGAAAAACGCACCCATTATCTCGCTACCCTGGCCAATATCGCCACACTAATGGGGCTGCTAGGCACCATCATGGGGCTCATCCAGGCATTTACTGCGGTTGCCAGCGCAGACCCATCGCAAAAGGCTGACTTGCTGTCATCGAGCATTTCTGTCGCCATGAATACCACTGCATTCGGCCTGATGGCAGCCATCCCTTTACTACTGATGCACGCCTTCCTGACAACCAAAACAACAGAACTGGTCGATAGCTTTGAGATGGCGGCGGTAAAATTTCTCAACCTTATCACCAAAGGCAATAACGCAGGTTAAGCACAATGGCATTGCGTTTTCGTCGTCCCAACCGTCCAGCAGCGGATCTGGACATTACCGCTTTTATGAACCTGATGGTCATCCTGGTGCCCTTCTTGTTGGTCACGGCCGTGTTTAATCAGGTCAGCATTCTGGAGATGAACCTGCCGGAACAAAAGGCTGCTGACAAACAAAATAAAGAAAAACCACCCGAATTTCAGCTACAGATCATTCTGCGCACGGATATTATGCAAGTCAGCGATAAACCTGGCCGCATTCTGAAAAGCTTCCCCATGAAGGGTGATCATTATGATATCGAAGGCCTTTCTGCACTGCTGCGTCAGATCAAAGCTCGCCTGCCGGACGAAACCGCCGCCACCCTGTTGCTGGAACCCGATGTTGCTTATGACCACCTGATTCAGATCATGGATGCCACTCGCGTCATGGTGATCACCGAAGACAACAAATCGACTCAATATGAACTGTTCCCGGACATTGCGATGGGTGACGCCCCCACAGCAAAAGGGAAGCGCTAAGCATGAAGATGTCGCGCCGAGCCAAACGCATGCAGCGCCACCACAAGCGCTCAAAAAGCGGCGCCTCCATCAATCTGGTTTCGTTGATGGACATTTTCACCATCTTGGTGTTCTTCTTGCTGGTCAATTCTTCCGATGTTCAGAACCTGCCCAGCACCAAAGATATTCAACTGCCTAAATCCATTGCCGAGCAGATTCCCAAAGAGACAATTTTCATCTTGATCAGCGACACCGATCTGCTAGTACAAGGAAGACCTATCGCACAAGTGCAAGATATCCTTAACAGCAGCGAAAACATGATCCCCGCACTCAAAAAAGAACTGGAATACCAGGCCAGCCGCAGCAATAACCCGGCAGAAAAAGAAGCACGCCGCGAAATAACCATCATGGGCGACAAGAATATTCCATATCGTTTATTGAAAAAAATAATGATTACCTGTAACAGCGTTAACTACAACAACATTTCACTGGCCGTTTCAAAAATAGGCGGCCCACAGGGTTAATCGTGAAAGCAGTTTTAGCATCAAATCTCACTCTGCCCTGGTCAGCATCACTTGCTGATGAAAAGCGTTTCCGCCTTATCGTTGCCATTTGTATTGTACTGGCTTTGGCAATCAGCTTCACCGTGCCATTCATAACCTTACCTGAGCCTGACCGCATACAAGTAGAAAAAATTCCACCGCGCCTGGCCAAGTTGTTATTGGAAAAGAAAAAAATTGAGCCTCCCAAAGTGACAGCTCCCAAACCAGCCAAGCCTGAAAAACCCAAGCTTGAAGAAAAGAAGCCAAAAACTGAGAAAAAGCCTGAACCAAAACCAAAAGCCGAGGCCAAGCCCAAAGTTGAGACAAAGCCCAAGCCTCCTGTCAAACCAAAACGTGACATCACCGAGATTCGCAAAAAAGTTTCAAATACTGGCGTCTTGGCAATGCAGGATATGCTCGCTGACCTGAGAGAAATCCAACCCACTGCCGCGCTTAAAACAACCAAACCATTACAGACCACAGGCACCACTGAGCGAGCCAAAGCACCCTCTGTGCTGTTGGCTAAAGCCAGCAAAGGCAGCGGCGGCATCGACACTTCAAAACTCAGCCGCAGCGCTAGCGACAGCGAACTCGCAGGGCGTGAATTAACCACCGTCACCAGTGAAATCGAAGCCATAGAAGTTGCCACCGCCGCCGAGTCTGATTCGCGTGGCCGCTCTGAAGCAAGTATAAAGAAAGTATTGCGCGCCAACTACAACGCAATCTATACCGCTTACCAACGTGAGCTACGCCGCAACCCACTGCTCAAGGGCAAGGTGCTGTTCCGCATTGTCATCGAACCTGATGGCAGCGTATCAGAGTGCACCGTTATTGACTCTGAGCTGGGCCAGCCAAAACTTGAACGCAAACTAGCCCTGCGTATCAAGCGCATCAACTTCGGTGCCGAAGATGTGGAAACCACCACCATTGACTTCCCTATCGCCTTCCTGCCGGGCTAGGATATGACGGTACGATAACGCAAAAAAGCCGGGGGTATGACAACACCCCGGCTTTTTGTTTTACAGTATTACGATGCCTAGCTTACAATAACACCCGTTCGATCCCCCCTTCTTTGGCCCGTTCGATAAAGCGTTTTTGCCAGCCATCACCCAGCACCTTGTTGGCCAGTTCACTGACAATGTACGTCGTCTCCAGTTGGGTGTCATCGGCATAACGCGCCAAACCTTGCACGCAAGCAGGGCAGGAGGTCAACAGCTTCACATTGCCATCCTTGGCCATCACTTCACCGGTCAGGGCTTCAATACCTTGCTGCAATTCTTCCTGCTTGCGAAAACGCATTTGGGTCGAGATATCTGGCCGCGATATTGCCAACGTACCGGCCTCACCACAACAACGATCTGACAATTTCACATCCGACCCCATCAGAGTTGAGGCCACCGTGATTGGATCATGCGTTTTCATCGGCGTGTGACAAGGGTCATGATAGAGATACTGCGTACCTTCAACGCCATCAAGACTGACACCTTTCTCAAGCAGATATTCATGAATATCAAGCAAACGACAACCCGGAAAAATTTTGTCAAACTGATACTTCATGAACTGGTCCATACAAGTGCCACATGACACCACCACCGTTTTAATATCAAGATAATTAAGCGTATTGGCAACGCGATGAAACAGCACCCGATTGTCCGTCGTGATTTTGCTACCCTTGGCTTTGTCACCCGCCGAGGTTTGCGGATAGCCACAGCAGAGATAACCTGGCGGTAACACAGTTTGCGCCCCCGTTTCGTATAGCATCGCCATGGTTGCCAACCCGACGTCGCTAAACAGGCGCTCAGAACCACAGCCTGGAAAATAAAACACCGCATCACTCTCCTCCGTTACCTTGGCCGGATCACGCAGAATAGGCACCACCTTGTTATCTTCAACCCCCAGCATGGCACGCATGGTCTGCATCGGCAGGCCAGCTGGCATGGGCTTTTTGACGAAGTTGACAATCTGTTCTTTCATTTTCATTTTGCCGGTGGTCGCGGCCGGTGGCTTTTTCTCACCCAACCAATGCATTTTTTTGGCGACCTTGTGAGCAATGCGCTGGCCTTTGTAACCCCACTCAATCATGCCCTTGCGCATCGCTTTGATGGTGTTTGGATCAGTGACATTAAGAAAGGCCATGGCTGCCTGCGTGCCCAGACTGCTACGCCGCTGATTGCGGTCTTTTAAAATCGTGCGCATGCGAATGGTGACATCACCAAAATCAATATTCACCGGACACGGCGGCAAACATTTGTGACAAACCGTACAGTGGTCGGCCACATCATTCATTTCATCAAAATGACGCACCGAAATGCCGCGACGAGTTTGTTCTTCATACAGAAATGCTTCAATAATTAAACCCGTCGCCAGAATTTTATCGCGCGGCGAATAAAGCAGGTTGGCACGCGGAATATGGGTATTACATTCTGGCTTACACTTGCCACAACGCAGGCAGTTTTTAATGTCGTCATTGAGCGCACCCAGCTCACTCTCTTCCAGAATCAAGGCTTCTTGCTCAACCAGACGCAGCGATGGCGTATAAGCATTATCCAGACCTGAATCGGGCATCAATTTACCGCGATTAAAATTATCATTGGGATCAACCCGTTTTTTGTAACCAACAAAATGTTGCAGATCGCCCTTGTTGAGATACTGAATTTTGGTCAAACCAATGCCATGCTCGCCCGACACCACCCCACCCAACCCCGTCGCCAGCGCCATCACCCGATCGACAATCTCACCTGCCTGTTGCATCATCAAATAATCATTCGAGTTAACCGGAATATTGGTGTGCACATTACCATCACCAGCGTGCATATGAGTGGCCGCAAACAGACGACTAGAGCGAATTTCTTTATGAATTTTATCGAGACGCTCACGCACGCCATCTAACTCAAGACCACAAAAAATGTCTTTCAATGGTTTCTCAATGTCAGTGCGATAAGAGATACGCAAGTCGCGCCGCAGCAGCAGGTTCAAGATAGTATCACCCGGCTGAACTCGCTCAGGCACAACCTCATCAAGCAAGTCGTTGTTATCCAGTGCAGCGGCATCAAGTGAGTCCAATGACGTCTGCCAGCGCAACGCCACCTTGTCCAGATATTCCAGTGCGGCATTACGCTTGGCAGCAAAAATATCATCTGACTCAGCACTGGCCTCGTAACCGGTCTGTTGACGATGTTCAACCACATCACCACTCAGATATTCCTTCACCGCCGCAATCATGCGCAGCTTGTTCTGCGTCGAATATTCAATATTGATGCGCTCGATGCCCTCGTTGTATTCGTTCAGGCGCTCAAGCGGAATAACCACATCTTCATTAATTTTGAAGGCATTTGTGTGAGCTGCGATGGCAGCGGTACGACTACGGTCGAGCCAAAAACGTCGCCGTGCCTCGGGACTCACCGCAACAAAACCTTCAGCACCACGGCCATTAGCCATGCGCACAACCGTCGAAGCAACATCGGCGACCGCATCGTCATCGTCACCGGCAATATCAATCAACAACACCATTTTGGGGCGATCACGACGCGGGGCTTTAGTGCTGTAGCTAACCGCGCGAACATAACGTTCGTCAAGATGTTCCAGCCCTGCCAGCAGCACTTTAGCATTGCCATCAAGATAATCCTTGGTTTCAACAATTGCCGGAACCGCACGGCTCAAATCAGAACCAAAAAATTCCAAACACACCGTGCGGGTAACTTTCGGTTTTTTATGTAAAATAAAAACACCGGAAGTAATCAGGCCATCACAGCCCTCTTTTTGCACCCCCGGCAGGCCGCCCAGAAATTTATCGGTAACATCCTTACCCAGCCCCTGCTTGCGAAAGGCTGAACCCGGCATAACCAGCATTTCCGGCTCACCTACTACAGTTTCACCATCAGGCAGATAGTGAGTGACGCGAAATCGCACTTCATCCTGATCATGGATTTTACCCAGGTTGTGGTTGATGCGCACCACCTCCAGCCACCGAGCATCGGGCATCACCATCCGCCATGACACCAGGTTGTCGATGGTTGTCCCCCACAGCACCGCCTTTTTACCCCCAGCATTCATGGCAATATTGCCGCCGATGGTGCAGGCATCCTGCGAGGTTGGGTCAACAGCAAAGACATAATCATTCGCCATGGCCAGATCAGAAACACGCCGAGTGACCACCCCTGCCTCGGCACGAACCGTTGCCACAGGCTGATCCACACCTTCGAGCTGATGTATTTCAACACCTGTCAAACCTTCCAGTTTTTCGGTATTGATCACCGCCGTATCGGCATGCAGCGGCACTGCGCCACCGGTATAACCGGTGCCGCCACCACGTGGAATAATGGTCAGCCCCAGTTCGATACAGGCCTTAACAATCGGCGCTACCTCAGCCTCAGTGTCTGGTTTTATCACCACCAACGGATATTCAACACGCCAGTCAGTGGCATCAGTGACATGAGAGACCCGCGCCAGGCCATCAAACTGGATGTTGTCCTTACGGGTGGTCTTGCTTAAACGCTTGAGCGTCTTGGCCCGCAATTCACCCTGCTGCGGCAACCAGGCCTCAAATTCTGCCACCGCCTGACGCGCCTTTTCCACCAGAGACAGGGCCAACTCGTTGCCATCAGCGCGCACAACAATTTGATCAACCCGGTGATGCAGTGCATGCGTCAGCGACTGCCAGCGCTTGGGGTTTTCAATCAGGTCATCCTGAATATAAGGGTTGCGGGCAATGACCCACATATCACCCAACACCTCAAACAACATTCGCGCCGAACGACCGGTGCGGCGTGAATCACGCAGTTGATTCAGCATCTCCCACGTATCCTCACCCAGATAACGAATCACAATTTCGCGATCGGAAAATGAAGTGTAGTTGTAAGGGATTTCTCGCAATTTGCGACGATGCTCTAAATTCATGATTAGTTTGGCCGATAGCAATAGAGAATTATTAAAAATCAGGCTAATTTTAGCATGCTTGTTGGCAAGGATTAACGACCAATTAGTAGTGGTATTGACAACAATAAGGACGCAAATAACATGAACGGCAACAATCACGGAATCAACCTTGCAGTGCTGATGCGTCTACAACCGATCAATTCACTGCTTGAAGACCAGATCATCGAACTGGCTGGACAAACCCAGGAACAGACTCTGCAGGCTGGCCAAACCTTGTTCAAAATAAACGATGCCGACACCGATCTGATCTACCTGGTCGAAGGTGAAATAGAGATCTCCCCAAGCAGTGGAACCCCCTATAAAATCAGAAGCGGCACCCCCGAAAGCTGTAAACCCCTAAGCGAATATAATCCACACCACAGCACTGCCGTGACAATCAAACCTATTCAGTACATACGCATAGACAGGGACTTGGTTGATACCATGCTCATCTGGGCCGAAAGTGCCTCATCTAAAAATGAAGAGGTCATCATGAGCGGTAACGACATCATCACTATTGATACCGATGAACTGAAAAACAAGATGCAGCATCTACCCAATTTTCGCAAACTACCCGCTGCCAATATTGACCGGCTATTGGAAAAAATGGAACCCATTCGCGTGGATGCCGGTGAGGTAGTCATTCGCCAGGGCGATGAAGGTGACTATTTTTACTTCATCGAAAAGGGAAAGGTGTTGGTCACCGTCAATGACAAAAATAGAGGCGGCCCCACCGACATAGCCCACCTTGGCGAAGGCTCAACTTTTGGCGAAGCCGCACTTATTTCAAACGCCCCGCGCAATGCCACCGTCTCAATGCAGACCAGTGGCATACTGCTACGCCTGACCAAAGACAACTTCCTCAAATTAATGCAAAGCCCCGTTCAAAACTGGCTCAATTACACTGACGCCATGGATAATATTGCGAAAGATGCCACCTGGATTGACTCCCGCAGCAGTGCCGACTTTAACAAACACCACTTAGCCGGTGCTATCAACATCCCCATCAACGAAGCCCATCGCCGTTCTCAGGATCTCGATACCAACGCAACTTACATTTGTTATTGCCAAACCGGTCGGCGCAGCTCTGCTGTCGCCTTTATTCTCAGCCAGTATGCTATTGATGTAATGGTATTGCAGGATGGCTTATCCAGCCTCGATACTGACGTAGAAATGTTCATCTAACAAACCGCCAAGATTCTTTCAGGGAGGCAATATCGAGTAGAGAGTGACTGACCAATCGATCTGATGTGTCGAGTACTGAGTGTCAGCCGGCAACCACTATCGGCGCAATACCGAAGCCAGGCTAACAAGCCCTGAGCATGGTGAAGAATATAGCCGTCGCCAGTCAGTATAGCTATGGACGGCGGCGGATGAAAAAAGCCGGTGTTACCGTTCGGAGTAAAAATAAATTCAAGGTCACCACCAACAGCAAGCACAAATCATCTTTGTTTGAGAATTTACA
>JAJRWO010000079.1 GCA_024276775.1 Gammaproteobacteria bacterium
CAGTTCTCAGCCGCTGTGGCTGATACGCTGGCTGCGGCGGCGAATTTAAAAGAGACCACCCAGCAACGCATCAGTACACGCTGGGGTTATCTGTTCGTCGGCGTGGCTGCGATGCTTCTGGCCTGGGCCAGTTCTACGTTCGAAATCATCGCGCTGGCATCACGGGCATTTGCTTTTTATTATCTGCTGCAATGTATTGTCGCTTTTTCGGTTTGTAACAATACCAGTAAGCGTATTTTGTTTGTTTTTATCGGCGCTATTTTAGCGTTTGTTCTGATTTTTGCAGTGCCTGCGGGTTGATCCTTATGAGTGCTTAGAAAAGGTATTTACTTTGTTTGAACTCAAACCGTTGGGGTCAATATTGTTATGGCTGACACGAAAGCCCCCGGATAGATAATCACCTCAATCCAATTGCTGTAGTAGCCCAGTCCAAGTTTTAAAATGGGCAGTGTGGCTTGCACGGCGATCACAAGGCGCATCTCATCGGTGAGCTGAAACCCACGTGCATCGGTGATCGTCTTGTGGCGAAGAAAAAGGGTTGTCAGTTGGCGTAATTGAGCTTTTTCCACCGATCTCAGACTCTGCAGTTCGGCTTTGCGAATCACTTTTTGCCACAAACGGAAAGAAATTGGGTGATATTTGAGGGTATAACGAATGCGTTGACGTTTGACTCACTTTATGATGTTCATAGTCGTGTTAAATGACCTCTATTAATCGTTGCATAAGTTCTCGCGGCCATTTTAAATTAAAAAGCATGAAAAATAGCATCAATTTCATCAAACTATGTGAATAGTTGCTCGCAGATTCTCTGCTAATCCTTTGAATCAAGCCAAGCCGCTCAGGATTATCCATCGGGTCGGTTTTATCACAATGAACAGGCAGCAGTACAGATCAGTTATTAATGTCTTTTGTGACTCGATGTTCTGGCTGAGTTTTCAGTCGAGTTCGAGAAGCAGGCTCATATACCCATAACGCTATGGGTATATTCGACGTAACCTATTGAATTTTTTTGATAGTCCTGGAGTTTAGGTGCTAGAGTGTTTGTTGAGTAGCGGTAGCACTGAGATTTTGCAAAAGCCTCAGAATTGTGTATTTTAGCGGGTGTTTTTTGGTCACTTACTGGGCTGTTATTTGGAGATTGAAAATAGTGTCATGGAAAAAAAATGGCTCAATGGCGGTAATTAACTGTATGAGTAGCTGGACTTGTCTGGTTTTTGTCTTATTGCTAGTGGGCTGTGATGAAAAAAGCTGGAACAACCCCTATCCTCAGGGCGATGCCAGCAAGAATATCCTTTACTCTTCTTTTTCCGAGCGCCCCAAGCACCTTGACCCGGCCAAATCGTATAGTGCCAGTGAATATACCTTTATTGCTCAGATTTACGAACCTCCTTTGCAATACCATTACCTTAAGCGGCCTTATACCTTGGAGCCATTAACCGCAACAAAAATGCCAAAACCGGTTTATTTCGATAAGGCGGACAACCCATTGCCGCTGGATGTTTCCGCCGATCAGATTGCCTATACAATTTATGATATTCAGATTCAGCCAGGGATTGAGTATCAGCCTCATCCTGCCTTTGCTACGAATGAGAAAGGTGAGCATCTTTATCATGCGCTGACCTTGGCTGAGTTGGAAAAAATTAACGTTCTTGATGATTTTGAACAGACCGGTACACGGGAGTTGACGGCGGCTGATTATGTTTATCAAATGAAGCGCCTCGGCCACCCCAAATTACATTCACCCATTTTTGGCATTATGAGTGATTATATTGTTGGTCTGAAAGAGTACGGTAAGACACTGACAAAAGCCTACGATGCTTTGCCAAAACAACAAGGGGTTGCTTATCTTAATTTACAGCAATACCCGCTTGAGGGTGTGCAGGTTATTGACCAATATACCTACCGCATTAAGGTCAAAGGTAAATATCCGCAGTTACTTTATTGGTTGGCAATGACGTTTTTTGCTCCTATGCCGGCTGAGGCAGATCGTTTTTATAGCCAACCAGGAATGACTGAGCGCAACATTAGTCTGGACTGGTACCCGGTTGGTACGGGGCCATATATGTTGACAGTGAATAATCCAAATCTGCGTATGGTACTGGAGCGAAATCCTAATTTTCATGGGGAAAGCTACCCAACTGAAGGCATGCCAGAAGATGTTGAAAATGGCTTGCTTGCGGACGCAGGCAAACCTCTGCCGTTTGTTGATAAGGTGGTTTATAACCTTGAGAAAGAAACGATTCCTTACTGGAATAAGTTTCTGCAAGGTTATTACGATACCTCCGGTATTAGTTCTGACAGTTTTGACCAGGCGGTTAAAATGGCTGAGGGAGGGGAGGTGGGCTTGACCGAGGAGATGGCAGAAAAGGGTATTCGTTTGTCAACGGCAGTTGCGACATCGAGTTTTTATATGGGTTTTAATATGCTCGACCCTGTTATTGGCGGTTATGATGAGCGTGCACGCAAATTGCGTCAGGCCATTTCCATTGCGGTGGATTATGAGGAGTTTATCTCTATCTTTAGGAATGGTCGTGGTATTGCCGCCCAGGGGCCGGTACCGCCAGGGTTGTTTGGGAATCGCCAAGGTGAACGGGGTATCAATCCTTATGTTTATGACTGGGTCAATGGCATGCCACAGCGAAAGTCTATCGATGCTGCCAGGAAGTTATTGCAAGCGGCAGGCTATGCCGGTGGTATTGATGCGGAAACGGGCAAGCCGCTGGTGCTGAATTTTGATGTGACTGGCGGTGGGCCGGATGACAAGGCTTTATTGGAGTGGTTTCGCAAACAGTTTAAAAAACTCGATATTCAGTTGATGCTACGGAATACCGATTACAATCGTTTTAGTGAAAAAATGCGTAAGGGAAGTGCGCAGATTTTTATGTGGGGCTGGGGTGCTGATTATCCTGACCCGGAAAACTTTTTGTTTTTATTGCATGGCCCGAATGGCAAGGTTAAACATTATGGTGAAAATGCAGCCAACTACGATAACCCGGAATTTAATCGCTTGTTTGAACAGATGAAAAACATGGATAACAGCCCGGAAAGACAAGTGATTATTGATCAGATGGTGGCGATTGCTCGCAGTGATGCGCCGTGGTTGTGGGGGCTGCATCCCAAACAATTTGCCCTGAGCCATGCCTGGTATTTCAATGCCAAACCCAATCTGATGGCCAATAATGCCCTGAAGTACAAACGCATTGATCCCGTTTTGCGCGATGCCCAACGTAAGCAGTGGAATGCGCCAGTGGTCTGGCCGATTGGGTTGATTATCATTGTTCTATTGCTGGCCACCTTGCCTGCCGTGGTGACGTATTGGCGCAAAGAACATCAGTTGCCACGTCGTCAAGCGAGGTTGGATTAATGCTAGCTTATGTTGTCCGCCGTATTTTGTATGCCCTGCCAATCTTGATGGGAGTGAACCTGATTACTTTTACGCTGTTTTTTGTTGTCAACAGTCCTGAAGATATGGCGCGGATGCAGTTGGGTGCCAAACATGTGACTGAAGAGGCGATTGATAAATGGAAGGCCGAACGTGGTTATGACAAACCCTTACTGATTAATCACCAGGCATCGGGTATGGCAACGTTCACCGATACTATTTTTTACGATAAGTCGGTTAAGTTATTTGCTTTC
>JAJRWO010000080.1 GCA_024276775.1 Gammaproteobacteria bacterium
AAGTGGGGCAGCACTTCGGTGTCGCTGTCAGCTGGTTTAAATCGCTGGCTGGGGGATGTTGGGTCTTTCTGCCAAAGCCGTTGCTGGAATGCCAGTTCAGGACAGATATCAAGGAGGGGTGTTTTTTGTGCCGGGGATGAAATATTTAATAACTTTTGTGCCGATTCATTGATTTGCCATAACCGGGCTTGTGCATCAATAACGGCAATGCCGGTTTGCATCTGCTGAATGATGTAATGGGTGAGTTGTTGCATATTGGCCAAGTCAATGCCGCGCCTAGTGGCCAGGTTTTCACTTTCCTTGACGCGTTTTGCCAGCACATGGGCAAGCAAGGCAGTGGCGAAAAAAGCAGCCCCGAGCAGACCGGTTTGGGGGTAAGCGGTGGTGGTGAACGAATTGCTGAGCTGCATATATGTGTGTTCGGTCAGTACAAGTAAGGTGGCAAGGGCTGCGAAGATCATTGCGGCTCGACCGGCCATTAGGATACTGCCACTGGCAACCGCAACAATGATGAGCATACCCAAGCCACTTTGCACGCCACCACTGGCGTGCATGAACAGGGTGATGGCGACAATGTCGATGATGACCTGGATTTGGATCTGGCTGGCGAAACCGGGTTTACGCAGTTGAATAGTGAGTGCGTTTATTAGGCAGATCGTTAAATAAAGGCTGGCTATCCATTTGAATAATGCGGGATTGTATTCACCAAATGATTTAATGCTGATATCAGAAAAGGCATAGACGGTAAAAAAACCGGCAATCACCAGGCGATAGAAGTTGAACAGGCGCAGTGGTCGCCAGGTTTGGCGCGAAGGTGGGCCACTTGTGTCAACTGTTTGGTTTTGCATTCCTGATTTCATTGGTAATTTTAGTAAGCGTTGTCGCTGTGGGGGTGTTTATTTTTCTGCGTGTTCCTTATTGCAGTAAAATGCGCCATTTTCTTCGATGGCTTCAGATTTGGGCAGGCGCAAGCCGCACTGTTTACAGCTAACGGTTTCTTCAAACGGGTGAAGTTGCCGAGGCTTGTTTTTTTTGTCTTGGTGTAGACGTAAACGCAAACGTAGACGTCTTATTAGAAAAAAGGCCAAGGCGATTAAGGCGATTACGATGAGTAGACGAAATATCATGTCACGTCAATGTGTCCTGTTAACTGAAAAATCCGCTAACATAAGTAAGGCGTCTTTATATGGGCTGGGGTTAATATTGGTCAGCGCTTCGATGGCTAAGTCGGCTTCATGGCGGGCCATTGTGGCGGTATAGGTAATTGCCCCTGTTGCATTGACGGCTTCGATCACGGCTTTAATTTTTTCTCGGCCACCATTTTCGATGGCACTGCGAATAATTTGCGCCTGTTTGGCTGAGCCCGTTCGCATGGCATAAATCAGTGGCAGAGTGGGTTTGCCTTCGGCCAGATCATCACCAATGTTCTTGCCGATTTCTGTCGCGTTGGAGCTATAGTCAAATACATCGTCTACCAGTTGGAAAGCAGTGCCCAGGTGCATACCGTAGGTGGCCATCGCGTTCTCTTCTACTTCAGGCCTGTTGCTAATGATGGCACCCAGTTGGGTGGCAGCTTCAAATAATTTGGCTGTTTTGGAGTAGATAACCTCAAGGTAACGTTCCTCTGTCGTATCCGCATCATGGCAATTGAGCAGTTGCAGTACTTCACCTTCGGCGATGGTATTGGTGGCGTGAGCAAGAACTTCCATCACGCGCATGTTTTTGATGTCGACCATCATCTCAAAGGCGCGTGAGTAAAGAAAATCTCCTACCAGGACGCTGGCTTCATTGCCCCAGATATGGTTGGCTGTGTCCTGGCCGCGGCGCATTTCCGAGCTATCAACAACGTCGTCATGAAGCAGGGTGGCGGTATGAATGAATTCGATGATGGCGGAAATTTCAATATGTTGTTCACCTTTGTAATCAAAGGCCTTGGCTGTTAACAGGGTTAACAGGGGGCGTAGGCGTTTGCCGCCACTGTTTATGATGTAGTGGCTTAATTGGTTGATCAGGGCGACCTCCGAATGCAAGCGCGCTTGGATGACATCATTGACTGCTTCCATATCGCTCTTGGTCAGGTCGATGGTGGTTTGCATGTCAACGTCGGTTGGGGAGGTCTTTGTAAAGGCCTTATTTTGAGTGTTCTGCATAGGTCGACCATTTTAGTAGTGATTAATGTGCCCTTACAAGTGCTTATTTATATAAACTGTGTTTGACGTCTGGCTAATCAGGGGTTAAAATTCGCCCTCTTTTGGATTTATCTGTCTTCGCGCCTCTTGTGGAGGCTTAAACAAGGTTTGGAGAAAACGGCATGTATGCTGTCATAGTAACCGGTGGCAAACAGTATCGCGTAGCAGAAGGCGACGTGGTTCGTGTTGAAAGTTTACCTGTAGAAGAAGGTGGTGTCGTTGAGATCGAGAAGGTTTTGATGGTCACTAACGGCGATGATGTTAAAGTCGGCGCGCCTTATATTGACGGGGGCAAGGTCACGGCGACTGTTGCCGCACATGGTCGCGGTGATAAAATTAAAATCATCAAGTTCCGTCGTCGTAAACATTCGCGCAAGCAAATGGGGCATCGTCAGAATTATACTGAATTGAAAATCACAGGTATTGCCGGTTAATTTGGTTGGTTTAGAAGAGGTATTTAGAAATGGCACATAAAAAAGCTGGTGGTAGTACTCGTAACGGTCGCGATTCTGAAAGTAAACGCCTGGGTGTAAAAGCCTACGGTGGCCAAGTAATCAGCGCCGGTAGTATCATTGTGCGTCAGCGCGGTACGCGTTTCCATCCTGGCGTGAATGTTGGTTGTGGTCATGACCACACTTTGTACTCCAAGGTTGATGGCGAAGTGGTTTTTGAAGTTAAAGGCCCAAAAAACCGCAAGACAGTGCGTGTGATTCCTGTGATGGCTTAAACGCATTACAGTGTTGCGCTAATAAGGCCTCGTCAGTGACGGGGCTTTTTGTTTATAGGGCAGGTGGAATTAGCATATGAAATTCATTGATGAAGCCAGGGTTCGGGTGCAGGCAGGTGACGGTGGTAATGGCTGTGTCAGCTTTCGTCGTGAAAAATTCATTCCTTTTGGCGGGCCGAATGGTGGCGATGCCGGTGACGGCGGCAGTATCTATTTGGCTGCCGATGAGAATATCAATACCTTGGTGGATTTTCGCTTCAAACGTGATTATCGTGCCACGCGTGGTCAGAACGGCATGGGCACTGATTGCACCGGCAAAAGCGGTGATGATCTGATTATCCGGGTACCTGTAGGGACTCTGGTGATTGATGATGATACCGATGAGCAAATGGGTGATCTGGTTGAACATGATCAAAAATTACTGGTTGCCCAGGGTGGTTTTCATGGCCTGGGGAATGCCCGCTTCAAGAGCAGTACTAATCGTGCCCCACGTCAAGCGACTTCAGGCACCCTCGGAGATGTGCGCTGGCTACGGCTGGAGCTAAAGCTGTTGGCTGATATTGGCTTGCTGGGGTTGCCTAATGCTGGTAAGTCGACCTTTATTCGCTCGGTTTCATCGGCGCGACCCAAAGTCGGCGATTATCCTTTTACCACGCTTAACCCAAACCTCGGGGTGGTGAGTGTTGATTATGAACGCAGTTTTGTTATTGCTGATATTCCGGGTGTGATTGAAGGCGCAGCGGAAGGTGCGGGCTTGGGAATTCAATTTCTCAAACACCTGACTCGTACCCGTGTGTTACTGCATTTGGTTGATGTGGCTCCTTTTGATGAGAGTGCTCCGGTTGACAATGTACGCCTGATTGCACGGGAATTGGAAAAATACAGTGCTGATCTGGCCAGTCGGCCGCGTTGGTTGGTACTGAATAAAATTGATTTGCTGCCAGAAGATGAGAGTGAACGGCGTTGTCAGGAGATTATCGATGGTCTTGACTGGCAGGGGCCGGTTTTCAAAATTGCGGCTATCAATAAGACCAATACTCAACCGCTGGTCTATCAGATGATGGAGTATCTTGAGCAGCACCCGGTAATAAGTGATGACTAACGCGGGGCAGTAGGATTGCTTTTTTCCTTCATATGTAGAATTTTATGACGTTACGCCAACAATTGGGTCAATCAAAACGCTGGGTGGTCAAGGTCGGCAGTTCGCTGGTAACTAATAATGGCCAAGGACTGAACTATGAATTGATTGATGCCTGGGTGAGCCAGATTGCGGCATTGCGTCAGCAGGGTATCCAGCTGGTGTTGGTTTCATCGGGAGCGGTGGCTGAAGGCATGAAGCGATTGGCTTGGCAAAAACGCCCAAGCGCTATCTATCAGCTTCAAGCGGCGGCAGCGATTGGTCAAATGGGGTTGGTGCAGGCCTATGAATCCCGTTTTCAACAATACGACATCCACACCGCTCAGGTATTGCTGACACATGAAGATTTGGTTGATCGGCGGCGCTATCTCAATGCCCGCAGTACCCTGCGTACTTTACTTGACCTTGGGGTGGTGCCGATTGTGAATGAGAATGATACTGTTGCTGTGGATGAAATCTGTTTTGGCGATAACGATACCTTGGCTGCACTGGTGGGTAATCTGGTGGAGGCAGAGTTGATGGTTTTATTGACCGACCAGCTGGGGATGTATGAGTCTGATCCGCGCCAGAACCCGGATGCCATTATGATTCGCCAGCGTCAAGTAGGTGATTCTGAGTTGGAGAAGATGGCTGCTGACGGAGGTGTCGGCTCGCTTGGCAGAGGCGGTATGTTAACCAAAGTGCGTGCCGCTGAGCGTGCTGCCCGTTCTGGTGCGGCGACCTTAATTACTTCTGGGAAAACGCCCGGTATATTGCAAAAAATAGCAGCGGGTGAAGAGGTTGGTACTCTGATTACACCGGTAAAACAGCCCTTGGTTGCGCGTAAGCAATGGTTGGCTGGGCACATGCAGTTGCGCGGTAAGTTGGTGTTGGACGATGGCGCTGTAAGCGTTTTGTGCCACTCTGGGCGAAGCCTGCTGGCTGTTGGTGTGACGGCTGTTGAGGGTGATTTTAGTCGCGGTGAGGTGGTTGCCTGTGTTGGCCCTGATAATAGAGAAATTGCCCGTGGCCTGGTGAATTATGATGCGAGTGATGCGCGTAAAATTATAGGCCAGTCTAGTGATACGATTGAGTCGATTCTGGGGTATGTGGATGCGTCAGAATTGATCCATCGAGATAATTTGGTGTTAGTCTGAATATTGCTGGTTGAGCGGCATGTTCTTGCATAGGGCTTGGATTAGAGTCAATAAAAAACCGGCTAAAAGCCGGTTTTTTATTGGTTTTACTTTAACGCTTAGGCCATTGCTTTGATGTGGCCATTCAGGCGGCTTTTATGTCGAGCAGCCTTATTAGCGTGAATGATACCCTTCCCCATCATGTTGTCGATAACAGGCACGGCGGCAGTGTAGGCTGCTTGAGCAGCTTCCTTATTGCCAGTTTCAATTGCCTTAATAGTATTCTTGATGTTTGTACGCAGCTTGGAACGCAGGTCAGCATTATGTTGACGGCTTTTTTCAGCCTGGCGGGCGCGTTTTTTAGCTTGTGCAGTGTTAGCCAAGGTAGGGCTCCTAAAAATTCTAATATATTCAATCAATCCGCCTCACAACACAGTGTCAGCGAGGCCTCAAAGCGCGTAAATATGCCTGATGGCGACCTGATTGTCAACCATGAGTCTTTTCCAATATGAAATGAGCCTGAACGGGGCGAAAGTGTTTCCACTATAAAATGAGCCTGAAATAGCGATTGATGTCGCTCATGATCATAGGATGAAAACGATCATGAGATTAGAGCAACTCACCAGCATTGGTGC
>JAJRWO010000081.1 GCA_024276775.1 Gammaproteobacteria bacterium
CGTCAACTACCTTGGCCGGTTGGCGTCAATTAACTTGGCCGATTTTTTGGTTTAATTTCATAGCTTGTTTTTTTCGATAACTATCTCCTTCTATTGGTTATGTCCCTTTTTTAATGCGTCACTCCTCTTGAACATTAAACACCCGAATTTATAATACTATGGGTATATTACCCAGCCGATTTATTATCTTTATCAGAACCTGGAAGAGCATTGGAATCATCATTGTTCTCGATTTCAGTCAACTGAGCTAGCAAGTTATCTTCATCAATACCATTATTATCGGCAGCCTCAAGCGCACGTTCTAAAATAGAACCGGGTTCATCAGAAATTTTATTTGAATCAGACAAAACAATATCGTCATCTTTCGCCAAGTCAATCACCATCGAACCAGGGGTTTCGGAAACCACTGATTCAACCTGCTTAGCGGCATTTTCTTCTGCCATTGCATGCAATACCAAGTCTTCCAACGATTCTTCTTCGGGAGTCATTGTGCCAGCCACTTTTACAGAATTATCGACAGACTCAGGTTCAATCTTGTCAATGACCTCATCAGGAATATCAATGGCTCCAAACTCGATCTCATCAACTATTTCATCAGGTGTCTTTACTACCTCAGGACCAACCGTTTCGATCACTTCACCAGGAATATCAACCGCTTCAAGCTCGACCTCAACAATCTCCTCGGCAACAGCCTCAACGTCGGTGGACACAAGTTCATTAGCCACAACCTCAGCACTTTCATCGCCCCCTGATTCCTCACCAAAATCATCCAGCATTGACATATCAACCAGCACATCAGTTTCTTCGACATCAAGTTCATCAGTAGACTCAAAATCGGTTGCTATTTCAGTATTTAACTCAGTAACCAGGCCTGACTCAGACCTTATAATATCCCCATCACTTTCTGTTTTATCCAAAGCCCCTAAATCCGCTTCAAGCTCAGCCGCCGTCCTACTTTCAATGGCAACATCTGTTTGAACGTTTTTTTCTATGAGTAGTGGCACGGCGACTGCCACAGCGGTTGATTGACTGCCAGAAGAACCTTTTACTGCCATACGGGCATACTCTTGCATTGCCATCTCAACCTCAGCATGGGCCTTCTCTAGCTCTCCTGACAAACTCTTATTTTCGTTTTTAAGCTTCTCAACTTCTGAAGCCAGGGCTTGCCCATTCTGCTCCAGCCGTTCCATTTGCGTGCCTAATTCTTCAGATATATCCGCCTGTTCGGCATCAATCCGTTCTCGCATCTGTGAAACCGACGCCAGGTGTGAAGAGGTATATTCGTGCAGCAGCTTATCCAAACTTTTTAATGCGTTTGAATCACGCTGTGTGTACATTGTCACCAAGCGGCTATAAAATGCACCCTCAGTTTCAGCCATCTTTTTTGCGATTTCTTTATTTTCGGCCGTCGCAACTTCATTGGTTTCATCATCACCACAAGATTTGGCGATACTCTCTTCTAACACCGATTGGCGTTTATCGGGGTCATCTTTTAAACGTTCATTTAATAACTTTAGAAGCGCTTTATCCTTATTTTTACGCTTAATGAAAACAGCTGTAATCACGCCAAGAATGACAATCAGGCCAACCACAACCTCAGCAAAAATAATCAGCAAAAATGGATCAATCTTTATCATCGCCCTTGGCCTCCTTTTTTTCATCCGTCATTTCATCTTCCAATTCCTGGTCTGAACCTTTAGCCGCTCGGAACCACTTGCGATAGGCAAAAAAACCAAGCCCGACCAGCAAACCATTCAAGCCAATAATCTTGACTGCCACCATAATCCAATCAGGTGACTCTTCTTCCTGTCTCTCTTCACCATCAATAGCCGCTGCGTCATCATTTTCTTCAGTAGTATGTTGATCTTCTGTTGGCTGATGTTTGGCAACAGGGGTGTGATGTTCTTCTATCGGGTGATGTTCAGCAGCCGAGGTGTGCTCTTCTTCTACCGGATGATGCTCAGCAGCAGGGGCATGTTTTTCTTCTACTGGATGATGATCAGCAACAGGGGGGGGCTCTTCTGCGGCCATCGTCTGGCGCTCTGAATCAGGCGGAATTTCATCCGAGAAGTCAAATGCCACATCGACCGGCCCTGCCCCAAGCTGAAAACTTCCCAGCTCGTAGCTGACCTGGCGTCCGTCTTTTCGCTCTGCCTGCATTGCAATCTTGATATCATAAATATCACCCGATTTGACCGTCATATCCAGACGCCATTCCCCCGTTCCAGCACGGGGGATACGGATTGATTTGGCTGCTCCACCTTGTTTTTCTACCGTCGTTTCAAGCACCAGTGAGTCGGGGTTTATCAGTTCAGAAAAAGGTATAAGGGTCAATGAATATTGCGCTGGATTGCCTGCCTTTTCCTCTTTGATCGTTACCGCAATGGGTTTTTCAACAACACGCACTGTGCTTTTTTTAGAACGCTTAAAGGTCATGCCATCGACCTGCATGTCATAAACATATTCACCGGCCGTTAACTGGCCACCAAGCCGGGTACTGAAACGTCCATCGTTGGCGTGTTTATCCTGCCCCACCCCATCATCAGTCACCGCAATCGTTTTTTGATATTCGCCATGACCGGATCTTTCCAGTAAAACATTCACAAAATCAAGAAACTCAGGCTGACGAATTGTTTTCCCCTTTTCTGCCAGCTCAACATAAAATGACACCACATCCTCGGTCAACATCATGTTTGGCAACCGGCTAGCGCGTACCTTCAGATCCGTAACCACCATCACCCGGTTATCAGGATCAAGTTCGGCATCCACCGTCCATTCACCGGCCATGGGTTTATCAATGGTAATCAGGTCATAGCGTTCCTCATGACGCCAGCGCAACCCCTTTTGTTCGGTATGTTGATTAAATTCCTTTCCCTTTGGCGACACTAGGATCGTGGTTTTCGCCCCCTCTTTCCTGAACACCAACAGGGTAAGTTCTTTAATACTGTCGTCCACCAGAACTTTATTCCCCGTCATTGGCAAGGTTTCAACCGGTACGGCCTTTTCAAACATTTTCAGGAAGATACGTTCCAGGCGGGAAGTATCTTTAACAATTTCATTCCAGCCTTCGGTTGAAGATGACAACTGACGCAAAAAAGCCTTGTCAGCATCATCCGACAGCGCAATGGTGTGTATGGTGACACCTGCCTGTTTCAGGCGTGGCAGGATGTCTTTGAGAATGCGCCGGCGAGAGTCGGCATTTTTGCCAGCATTTTTTGAGATATCCACCACACCGTCAGTCAACAAAATAATACTGCGATTGGTCTTGTCATCCGGTGTATTCCAGTCCCAGGTGGATTTTTCCAGTACTGATTCAATATTAGTGAACAGACCCTTTGAGTTGATTTCTTTGGCCCGTTTGTAAGCGGTGTCTTTCCAGGCACTATCAACCTCACCCTGTTTAACCATCATGTTGACGTATTGACCAAAGGTCCAGACCCCCGATTGTTGGCCGTCAGGAATTAATTGAGTAATTAGACGTAAGGCGGGAACACGAAGATTGTGCGGATCATTTTTCTTCATGCTGCCCGATATATCGATCAGTACACGAACATCGCTGATTTTCTCTGGTCCGGCAGAAATACTTTCCGCCGCACTGCCAAACGAGGTTATCCACAGCCCCAACCAAAACAGTACAACAACCCTAAATTTCATTTAGACGCTCCACATGAATCCATTCATTGCTACCGCCACAGAGTGTCGGAGACAGCCTTCAAATAAGACTATCGACCCTGATTAATAATGCTTTAAAGTGGATTCCTGCACCAATGGACAACCAAGCAATCTATTCCATTGATCTTGCGAAATGATTGAAACAGGTTATTTGTGACGAATGCGCCAACAACCGTGGATTTTTGGGTTTCGAGCAAAGTCTCTGGGCAGGGTTTTGGCAGACCAATTCTCAACAGAAAATTTCTCTGCTAATACAGGGTCAAACTTGAACTTTCTGAAATTATTGGAAAAAATCAAATTACCTCCTGCGTCAAGCATGGCCATGACCGATTCAACCAGTTGAACGTGATCACCTTGAACATCGAAGGTATCACTCATGCGTTTGGAGCTAGAGAAGGTTGGAGGATCAAGAAAAATCAGGTCAAATTTGGCCCGTTTATAAACCCCGCTCTGCTCCAACCACTCCAGGCAATCGGTCTGTAGATACTGATGCTCCTCTCCACAGAAACTGTTTAGCGCCATATTGCGGCGCGCCCAGTCCAAATAGGTGTTGGACATATCCACTGTCAGGGTGGATTTTGCGCCACCCCGGGCAGCATGAACAGAGGCCGCGCCGGTATAGGCAAACAGGTTGAGGAAGCGCTTGCCTTTGGCCATTTCACCCACTAGCTGGCGGGTAATGCGATGATCGAGAAACAGGCCAGTATCGAGGTAATCAGTAAAGTTAACCAGAAAATGACAGTCCGATTCCTCAACCTCGAAAAATTGTTTTTCTTCTGCCTGCTTGGTGTATTGAGCCGTCCCCTTCTGCTGTTTGCGCACTTTAAAATAGATATTTTCCTGTGGCAGCTGCAACACCTCGGCGATGACTGTCATGGCCTCACGCAGGCGAAACCGGGCCTTTTTAATCTCAATTGATTTAGGTGCCTCATATTCCTGCACATGCAGCCAGCACTGTTGGCCCTGGTAGAGATCAATCGCCAAGGCATATTCAGGCAGGTCGGCATCATAAAGGCGATAACAACTCACTCCGTCTCGTTTGGCCCAGCGCCCCAGTTGTTTCAGGTTTTTGCGCAAGCGGTTGGCCAGCATCTCGGCACCCGGGCCAAGCGCTTCTTGTTTAAGCATGCGAGGGCCACGCTGCTCAGACATAAACCATTGCGGTTGAATATCAAAACGCAGCAGCTTGCACGGCAGCGGGCCATTAAACATATTGTGCTGTTTTTGGGCGCGAATCCCCATTAACTTGGCCAGCTCAGAGTTACCGGTGAATACCACTGCTTGCCAGCCACTGAAACCACGCTTGATGCGCTCACCCAGTAATTGATAAAGAGGTTCAAGCGTCTCACGTTCACCCATACGTTCACCGTAAGGCGGGTTAACCACCAGCAATCCTTTTTCGATCGCTGCCGGCGACTCTAAATCAGACAGATCACGCCGAGCAATACGAATGTAACCTTCCAGTTCAATCGCCGTTACATTTTGTTGTGCAAATTGGATCGCCTTGGGGTGCGTATCATAGCCAACGATAGGCACGATTGTTTTCAGGCCTTGATGACGACGCTGTTGTGCCTCATCCAGCAATCGCTGCCATAAGTCAGCATCATGTTTAGGCCAGGCCAGAAAACCATAATGTTGTCGCAGCAAACCCGGAGCAATATCGGCAGCAATCATCGCCGCTTCGATCAATAAGGTGCCAGAACCACACATGGGATCCACCAGGCCACCGCCTGCCGCTGCAATGTCAGCCCAGCCAGCACGCAACAAAATAGCGGCGGCCAGATGCTCTTTCAGTGGTGCAGCCCCCCCCTCCTGTCGATAACCGCGACGATGCAGGCTGTCGCCTGAGAGATCGATGGCAATACTGACCTCATCACGATACAGATGGACATTGATACGCAGGTCCGGCTGCTCAACATCAATATTGGGGCGTCCGCCAGTGGTTTCTCGTTGCTGATCAACGATGGCATCCTTAACCTTAAGCGCTCCAAACTGGCTATGGTTTATGGCATCCGAACGACCGGTAAAATCCACCGCCAGCGTGCTGCCAACTGAAAGATGTTGTTGCCAGTCAATTTGTTGCACGGCCGCGTACAAGGCATCAGCCGACTCAGCAGCAAATTTACCCAACGGTAACAAGACCCGCCCAGCAGTGCGCGACCAGAGACAGATGCGGTAGGCCGTTTCCAGGTTGCCCTTGAACTCCACACCCGCGGGTTGCTCACGCAACGCTGTCGCGCCCAGCTGTTCCAGCTCAGACATCAATATGGCAACCATGCCCTTAGGGGTCGTAGCAAAGAATTGTTGTAATGGTTCCATTGGACATTTTGGTCTGAGTAAAAACAAATAAACCCGGGGTTCGCAATGCTCCCCCCAGGTTACAAAAATTACTTTCAGGATCTAGGCAGCAACAATCACTAATCGTTATAGCGCTGAAACACTAAACTGGCGTTGGTTCCACCAAAACCAAAACTATTAGAAAGCATAATAGTGCTACCCGCACTATCCTGACGTTGACGCAGAATCGGCATCCCCTCGGCAGCCTCATCCAGGTTTTCAATATTAGCCGAGACACAGAGAAAGTCATGTTTCATCATCAACAACGAATAAATCGCCTCGTTAACACCTGCGGCTCCCAAGGCATGGCCTGTTAGCGACTTGGTCGAACTAATCGCTGGTATATCATCACCGAAGACCTCACGCATTGCCTGCAGCTCTTTCATATCACCCGCGGGTGTACTAGTACCATGAGCATTAATGTAATCAATCCTGCCCCCAACCCCTTCCAGAGCGAGCCTCATACAACGTACCGCACCTTCTCCTGACGGTTGCACCATATCAAAACCATCCGAGGTAGCGCCATAGCCCACCAATTCAGCATAAATTTTGGCACCGCGTGCCTTGGCATGTTCCAGTTCTTCCAACACCAGCACGCCGCCGCCGCCAGAGATAACAAAACCATCACGATCAGCGTCATAGGCACGTGAGGCCTTATCCGGTGTATCATTATATTTGGAAGACAATGCACCCATGGCATCAAACATAACCGAACCTTCCCAGCCCAGTTCTTCACCGCCGCCGGCAAACACCATATCCTGCTTACCGAATTGGATCTGCTCCATGGCGTTACCAATGCAGTGAGCACTCGTGGAACAAGCCGAGTTCATGGAGTAATTCACACCTTTTATCTTGAAGGCGGTGGCCAGATTAGCAGACGTTGTGCTGCCCATGGTTTTGGGCACCATATAAGGGCCAACACGACGCAATCCTCTGCTACGCAGAATATCAGCAGCGGCAACGGTATTCGCATGAGAAGCGCCACCAGAACCCACTATCAGGCCGGTACGTGGATTAGAAACTTGTTTATCGCTTAGCCCGGCATCTTCGATGGCCTGAGCCATGGCGATGTAATTATAGGCCGCAGCATCGCCCATAAAGCGACGAATTTTACGTTCAATCAGTGCCTCGGTATCGATATTAATCGAACCGTGTACATGTGAACGAAAACCCAGCTCAGCATACTTTTCACAATGCTCAATACCTGATCGGCCAGCCTTTAACGCTTCCGTAACTTCATTTTGGTTATTACCAATACTGGAAACAACCCCTAATCCTGTGACAACAACTCGTCTCACTGGCCAGACCCTTTTACATATTTTCAGTGGAGGTAAACAAACCAACGCGTAGATCCTTGGCAGTGTAAATTACCTTGCCATCGATTTCCATCACCGCATTCGCTACACCCATATAGAGTTTGCGCATAATGACACGGGTCATATCGATGCGATAGGTGAGCAGCTTTTTATTTGGCGTCACCTGACCACGAAAACCAACCTCACCTACGCCTAAAGCACGGCCATGCCCAGAACCACCGTTCCAACCAAGAAAAAAACCGATTAACTGCCACATAGCATCAAGACCGAGACAGCCGGGCATAACAGGATCACCCTGAAAATGGCAATCAAAAAACCAAAGATCGGGATTGATATCCAATTCGGCAACAATCTGCCCCTTGCCCTTGCTTCCACCTTCGTTGGTGATATTGGTAATGCGATCAAACATCAGCATTGGCGGCAATGGTAACTGAGCGTTCCCTTCACCAAACAATTCACCACGACCGCAGCTCAGCAGCTCATCACGAGTAAAACTTTCCTTATTTTGCATATCTAACTATTTTTGTATTATTTCGCCATCTAATGATAGGCAGTCAATCTCAAGGGTAGCCTTTAAAGCGTTACACCCCTTCCCCACGTTATTATTAGCCCAACATACTACCAGAAATAGCCTTTTAGAATGCCGCAATTTTATTTTCAATAACCCTCGCCAACCAAGCACTATGTATATCAATCAAATACACGTTTGTCATCATTATCAATTGATATTACCTCAATAACATGCTCATTCAACACTCGCCAGCGAATATCAAACTCATACAACCTGATAGCAAACACCCTTTTAGCTGAACTCGCCGTAAAATATGCTGGCCGAGGATCCGGGGCCAGTACCTCTGTGATTAACTGGCGCAATCCAGGCCAACACTGACATTGCTTATCACATTGCAAGGCAGCCTTCGTCGAAAACAATACATCGAAGCTGGTAATCGGTGCCTGCTGGGCATAATCTGCCTGGGCCTCAGAAATAGTATCCGAATATGGCACATACGGTTTGATATCAAGCACTGGCGTACCATCGACCAAATCAAGCCCACCAAGCTGCAAGCAAACACCATTTTTATACTGTTCAACGCCAAGCAGCTCCAGCACCGAAATACCGATTGGATTGGGTCTATGAGTTGATCGACTGGCAAAAACCCCTACTTTTCGATTACCCCCTAAACGCGGTGGACGCACGCTCAATCGCGTGCCTTGACCAAGACAGTAATGAAATACAAAAGTGACCCAGATGTGGGAGAACCCCTCCAGACCAGCAAATGCTTCGGTACGGTTGTACGGGGCAAATAACTCTAGCCAGCCCTTGGCAGCACTGACCAAACCAGGCTGCCGCGGCACACCAAACTTATCTTTGAAACAGGAGTGAACAACGCCAATAGATTCAACTGAAAAACGCATAACAATCTAATTTTAAACAAATCCCAATTATACACTCGTGGTGTTTAGTATTATTAGTGAGCACAACTGCAGACTCACTACTTCGCCTCACCTAAGGAGTGGAAATTATATAACATTGACAACTGGCATCTCCACTTCAGCGCCTCTTTGGGCGTTTTTCATATGAAATAAATATAATGCACATTCAGACCTGAATAGCAAGTACCGCGAGCATAGAAACCATTCTACGGCACTTAAAACAACACTCCGGCAACCAATCAAATCGCCAGGATGATCAGTCAGCATGCTTGCCTACCCGCAACTTAAGCAGGTCTTGCAGATCATTAGCCGACATCAGTTGATAGCCCAACTGACGGGCCACTAAGTGGTTAACTTTAACTGAAAAATATTTGGGATAATTTTCCTGTTTTTTTTTGTCGCAGAGCGTTACCAAGCAATTCACCAGCTCGGCCGTATGCAGACCAATTTTCTCAGGGGAGGAATACAATGCCAATAAGGCACCGGCCTTGACATACGACTCCGAATAGGCAATCAGAGGTGTTTTACGACGCAAACTTGCCAACAATAAAGACTGAACAGTGCGGCGATTAAATAAAAACGGGTCTGGCAAAACCAAGACGGCATCACTACCAGACATCAACTTGTTCAATACTTTCGCCAGTTGTCGTCCTGACTGCAAGCTAACATTTTTTAACTGAATTCCATGATTGGCGGTTATTTTCCTCAAATTTTTTGTATGTTTGGCAGAAATATCACCATGTAAATACCCTAGAGTCTTCATTGAGGAAAAGGCAACCTGAGCCAGATCAACAAACCGATTAAGGGGTTGATCAACAAACAAAACCTGGTGATTTTCGAATAACACATTATTTTCATGCAGCCAGCGATAGCTACTCAGAGGCAACATGGTATAAATCACTTGGCTATCACCAATATTAATAGACGCAACTTTTTTAGCCGCTTCCACACCTGCGACGATGATGATATTGCCAGAATTGGGCTGGGTAGCGGGCGTATAATCAGCAGCAAGGGTAAACGTAACCCCCTGATCCAAACTAGCAGGCGCAAGTCCTGCTTCAAAACCTTGTTGAAAAGAGTTATACAGAACAGAGTCCTGACTGGCCAAAAGCAGCAGACGAGCATTGACATTGGCACAAATACCCAATGCCAACAACACCATCAAAATGACTCTTTTCAGCAACATTGCTTTATACGCGTCTACCCATCACGCCCGCTCCCACGGTTTAAGCTTTAATTATGTGGATCTTTGCAGTGAGTCATATAACGGTGACAACTCGCATTTCTGCTTCAGCGGGCAGAACCCGCCATAAAAACTTACTCGCCCATTTGAACCAAAATACTTAGGTATGCAGAAGGATCAATCTCATTCGAGTATGAATAATCTGACCGTGGTCGCAGGACCTCCATTTCTTCGTATTGGCCAAGAACATTTCTCGCCGCCAGCGCAAATTCTGTGTTAAAGCCAAACAGCGCCAGTTGCTTAGCTACTTTTAAATCAAGCCGTCTCACCTGGTCACGGATATACCTTGGTCGGCTAGATTCCCAACCCTGAATTCTGTCGATAAAATAAAAACCAATACCGGCGCTAAAACGGTGATCAAAGTTCATCATGTAAAGCAGGCTAAAAGAGTTTTGCGGTGCCTTCAATATCGCCTTGGCGCGAAGTTTGTCATAAACCTCTGTATAGGCATATCCAAGATGCAGTGCCGAGTCATTAACAAAGCTAATTTTTGCTTCCAATTCCACCCCTTGAATAGTAATCCAGTCATTGTTTACATAAACCGAAGTTTCATTATCAAAATTATCAAGTGGTTGTGGAAAGTCTTGTAAATCAAGCACGTCTGTCAACTCATCGAAATAAATTTTAACGTCTAATTCAAGCATTTCCGCAACAGCTATGCCATGATAACCCACTTCATACGAGGTGATTTTTTCTACTCCCGTATCCTGATTACCACGCCAAAACTCGGCATACAAATCAACGGGTGCGGCAGCCACTGCAGTTGTACCATCATATAAGGTGGTTGGGCCTTTGATAGCATAAAGTGCCGCATATTCAAACATAGACGGTGTACGCACCGCCTGGGAAGCACTTACACGTACCCCATGTTTAGGCAAAAATTGATAATTGATACCCAGACGCGGCGATACGCTGGTGCCTGTGGTACTGTAGTCTTCAGCCATTGCGCCAGCATTAACAGTCCAGGCATTAGCTAGACTCCATTCCAGATTCATGAAACTGTATCTGAGGTAATTGCTAATTTTCGCGTTACCCATCAAGTTCTCAGACCCCCAAACTTCATCAGCACGAAGTCCGCCCCCCCAAGCAGTGCGCAG
>JAJRWO010000082.1 GCA_024276775.1 Gammaproteobacteria bacterium
AATGATTTGAACTTCGTTAACAAACTCTTTAGGAAATAGCGGCCGGATCGGCCGGTCAATCAGACGACAGGTCAAAGTCTCTTTTTCAGAGGGTCGACCTTCACGTTTGAAAAAGCCACCGGGAATCTTACCGGCCGAATAAGTGCGCTCCTGGTAATTAACCGTCAAGGGAAAGAAGTCACGGCCTGCTTCTGCCTCTTTCTTGGCGACACAAGTCACCAGCACAGTAGTATCACCTATGCTACACATTACGGCACCAGATGCCTGACGGGCTATTTCACCGGTTTCCAGAGTGACTGTATGGTCACCGTATTGAAAGACCTTTTTAATGGATGTCATCAATAATCCTTAAGATTTTTGGCTGATGTTTAACGAGGTTGAAATCGTCGAATATTCTTGGCTAAAACTAACGCCGCCGTTAGCGACGCAAACCCAGCCGTGAAATCAAATCACGGTAGCGGTTCAGGTCTTTCTTTTTCAGGTAGTCCAGTAATTTGCGACGCTGGCTGACCATGCGCAACAGTCCCTGGCGTGAATGATGGTCGTGCGAATGCTCTTTGAAGTGACGAGATAACTGATCAATACGTGCGCTCAACAGCGCTACTTGCACTTCTGGAGAACCTGTATCTCCCTCGGCACGTTGGTAATCAGAAACAACCTTCTGTTTGGCTTCTGCATTTAATGACATTTATCTCTCCCAAGATTTTACAAAATTACTAGACCGCTTAAAGCGGCGTATTTTACAGCCGCAATGAACCTGAAACAAGCACGGAATCACCTCTATCCCCATAAAAACAGGGATTTGGCTCATTCTGGTTGATTTATCAGGCGTTTTGGCGCGACTCGACCATCCTCAAGGATGTGGCCAATGCCCAAAAATTCATTTTCACCGGTATACAATCTCACCCGCCCGTCCGTTGGTGCCTGCGGAACCCGTAC
Organism: Gammaproteobacteria bacterium; assembly: GCA_024276775.1. Lineage (GTDB taxonomy): Bacteria > Pseudomonadota > Gammaproteobacteria > Tenderiales > Tenderiaceae > Tenderia. The sequence goes on from JAJRWO010000082.1 coordinate 940, forward strand.
CGCCTGACCCTGGCGCACATAAAATGCCATGTCCGTATTCAGGCTCACGACTGGAAAATCCTGTACTGCCGTATCCATGGGCAACAAAAGTTCATCCAGGGCTTCAGCAGAAGCCTGATTGCGGATTTTCTCAAGTCTTTCCACGCTAACAGCAGCATTAATATCAAACATGCCACTCAATATCCGCCGCAACACCTTTACATGACCACCGCAGCCCAGCACTTCACCAATATCTTCAGCCAGCGTGCGAATATAGGTGCCTTTCGAGCAAATCACTTCGAGATCAATTTCGTCATCTCTGAGCGCCAGCTCCTTAATGGAAAAAACAGTAATCAAACGGGGTTTTCGTTCGACCTCTATGCCTTGACGGGCTAGCTTATAAAGCGGCTGACCATCTTTTTTAAGCGCCGAATACATCGGCGGAATTTGTGAAATTTCACCGATAAAACGGGCAAAAACAGGTTCAAGTTGTGTCGAGGTCAATTCAGGGACTTGCCGGCGTTGAACAACATCACCTTCAATGTCGCCAGTGGTCGTGGTTTGACCCAGTTTAATGGTGACCTGATAACCTTTATCAGCATTAAGCTGATAGGCCGATACTTTGGTTGCCTCACCCAGACAAATTGGCAGTAGACCCGTTGCAATAGGATCAAGGCTCCCTGTGTGTCCTGCCTTCCTGGCAAAAAACAAACGTTTGACACGCTGCAAAACAGCATTGGAGGTCATCCCTGCGGGTTTATCCAGCAACAGAATTCCGCTAACGTCACGACCTTTTTTAAGCCTGTTTCGAGCCAACTTAAAACAATCTCAACACAGGACTAAAACTATTCTTTGTTGCCGGCAGTGGCAATAGCTTTATCAATCAAGGCGCTTAGGTTCGCTCCATTTTCAATCGATGCATCGTATAAAAATGTCAGCTGTGGTGTGACACGAATACTCAGACGCTTGCCCAGTTCCCGACGCAGAAAGCCTGCGGCCTTATTAAGGCCCTCTAAGGCTTTTTCCACATCATTGTCGACAGAAAGAACCGTCACATAAATTTTGGCATAAGATAAATCACGTGACACATCAACAGCAGAAATAGTGACCATTCCAACACGCGGGTCTTTAACTTCAAACTGAATCAGCTGCGCCAGTTCACGCTGAACCTGCGCAGCGACCCGTTGGGTACGGCTAAATTCTTTTGGCATTACTTTCCAGCTCTTAAAAAATTAGTCAATCGTTTTAGCGACTTCGAAACGCTCGTAAACTTCAACCTGATCACCGGCTTGAATGTCATTGTAATCCTTAACGCCGATACCACACTCAGTCCCCGACTTAACTTCATTGACATCATCTTTGTAACGACGCAGAGACTCAAGCTCACCTTCATAAATAACCACGTTATCACGTAGCACACGAATTGGATTGCTGCGTTTAATCGTTCCTTCAATAACAAGACAACCCGCGATCGCACCTAGCGCCTGGGAACGGAACACGTCTTTCACCTCAGCCATACCGATAATTTCTTCACGAATCTCTGGCGACAACAAGCCGGACATCGCCTGTTTTACATCATCAATAATGTCGTAGATAACACTGTAATAGCGCATATCAACGTCATTATCCTGAGCAGCGCGTTTAGCCGAGCCATCAGCACGAACATTAAAGCCCACCACGATTGCTTGCGAAGCCAATGCCAGGTTGATATCAGATTCTGTGATCCCCCCCACACCACTGGAAACAATCTTGACTCTCACCTCATCAGTAGAAAGATTCGTCAGCGAAGTATGCAGCGCCTCGGCACTCCCCTGCACATCTGCCTTAAGCAGCAGGTTCACAGTCCCCACTTCACCTTCAGTCATCTGCGAGAATATATTTTCAAGTTTAGCAGCCTGCTGTTTAGCCAACTTAATATCACGCTGCCTGCCTTGACGAAACAGTGCAATTTCACGGGCCTTACGCTCATCCGCAACAACCGCCGCAGCATCGCCCGCATCTGGCGTCCCCGACAGTCCCAACACCTGAACGGGTATCGATGGACCTGCCGTATCAATCGGTTTGCCATTTTCATCAAACATGGCTCGTACACGGCCATACTCTTTACCCACCAGCAGGATATCGCCTTTATTCAAAGCACCGTTTTGTACCAGAATCGTGGCAACAGCACCGCGCCCCTTGTCCAAAGATGATTCAACGACCAAGCCTGTTGCAGCCCCTTCCTCAACAGCTCTAAGTTCCAGTACTTCTGCCTGCAATAAAATCGCATCCAACAGGGCCTCAATACCTTCACCTGTTTTAGCTGAAACATGAACAAAAATGGTGTCACCGCCCCACTCTTCACAGATAACTTCATGAGCGGTCAGTTCCTGCTTAACTCGATCTGGGTCTGACTCGGATTTATCAACCTTATTAACAGCGACAATCAGTGGCACCCCGGCCGCCTTGGCATGTTTAACGGCCTCAATCGTTTGTGGCATAACACCATCATCTGCCGCAACAACCAATATGACGATATCAGTAATTTTTGCACCACGAGCACGCATGGCAGTGAACGCCGCATGACCCGGCGTATCAAGAAAGGTAATCATGCCGCGCGCTGTCTCAACATGATAAGCACCAATGTGCTGGGTAATGCCGCCCGCCTCGCCAGAAGCCACCTTGGGACGGCGAATATAATCAAGCAGCGATGTTTTACCATGATCAACATGCCCCATGATGGTAACGACAGGTGCACGGTGAACCTCATCACCCGTCAGTTCTACTGTCTCGTCCAACAATTCTGACTCAAAGTCATCTTCGCGCATCAGCTTAACTGTATGCCCCATCTCTTCTACAACGATGGATGCAGTCTCCTGATCAAGCACCTGATTGATGGTAACCATAGATCCCATCCCCATCATCACTTTGATAACTTCACCGGCTTTAACAGACATCTTCTGCGCCAGTTCAGACACGGTAATGGTTTCAGGGATATTGACCTCTCTGACAATCGGAGCCGTTGGCATTTGGAAACCATGCGGCCCATCAGCAACCACCACCTTGCCACGCCTGGCAGGTTTCTTTTTACGCCGGCCTGACTTACCCGCAGACACATGCAGTTCTTCACGCCCGCCGCCGCCTTTTTTCTTCCTGCCACGGCCATGGTCTGCCGCTGGTTTTGCAGCACGCATACGCCCTTTGGGGCCTTCTTTTTTGGCCGCTTCACCTTTAGGTGCCGCCGCGGGTGACGCAGGCATTGCAACCGCCGCTTTTTGTGCTTCTTCAATCGCCTTTTTAGCGGCTGCTTGAACTTCACTATGGGCCGCTGCTACCGCCGCCGCAACGACGGCTTCTGCAGCCGCTTTTTGTCGTTCTTCTTCTGCCTTAATACGTTGTGTTTCTTCAACCGCCAATCGCTCTTGTTTTTCCTCTGGCGTTTCAACCTTCACTGGCGCCACTTCAACTTTAGGTATTTCTATTTCTGCTTCAACTGGCGCAGTTTCAGCAACCTTAACAAGCTCGTCTTCAGTCGCTGCAACATTGCGTTTAACGTAAGTCCGACGTTTCCGCACTTCTACGCTAACTGTCTTGGTCTTACCCGCGCTGCTCTGTTTGAGTTCACTGACTGTTTTACGCTTAAGCGTGATTTTTTTTGATGCCGGCACGGCAATGCCGGAACCTTCATTGCCCTTGCGCAGATGTTTCAATAATTCCATTTTATCCGTATTACTAATGGTCGCATCAGCATCTGAAGGCGTGCCGATACCCGCTTCACTCAACTGAGTAAGCAAACGATCGACAGGTATTCCCACTGCCTCGGCTAATTGTTTTACTGTTACTTCTGACATATTGACAGTACCCTCCAGGCGGCTGTGTTATCCCTGTTGCTCGTCGGCAAACCAGGGAGCACGCGCTTCCATAATTAATTTACTGGCTCGCTCTTCATCCAAACCCTCGATATCGCTAACTTCATCAAGAGACTGCTCAGCAAGATCTTCACGACAAACGATACCTTTCGCCACAAGTGCAGCTGCCAAACTTTCATCCATTCCCTCAAGCTCAAGCAAATCCGCATCGGCCTCATTGGCCTGTTCTTCACCAGCAATAGCAGAGGTCAATAAAAAGTCACGGGCGCGATTGCGTAATTCTTCGACGATTTCTTCGTCAAATTCTTCGATTTCAAGCATCTCCTCAACGGGGACATAGGCCACTTCTTCG
>JAJRWO010000083.1 GCA_024276775.1 Gammaproteobacteria bacterium
CAGGATCGAAAAAACTGGCAACGCTCGGGTATCAGCGGAACGCCCTCTGATCTGGTATTGAGCATACCGCAACTGGAACTTGCCCAAAAAACATTGGTTGCGGTTAAAAGCCGTGTTGATGCCACCAGAAAAACACTCGCCTACACAAAAATTAAAGCACCATTTTCAGGGGTGATTACCCAGCGCAATGTCAGTGTTGGCGAAACGATTCTGGAAGGCGATGAGCTGTTGCGCATTGTTCACAACACGCAACAGGAGATTCATCTGTCACTGAACAGCCAGCAGTGGAATCTGTTGTCAAAAGAGTGGAAAAACCGGAAAGCATCCATTCGCAATGCAGACAATGTTGAAATTGCCCAGGCAGAGATTAAACGTGGTGGTGATTTTCTTGACCCCGAAACACGCCAATACAGACTGTTTTTGGAAATTGAAAAAACATCCGATAACCACACATTGGTGGGCGATTTTATTCAGGTAAACCTGCCGAGCCGCACGATCCCCAACAGTTTATTGATTCCAGAAAGTGCGCTGACCCGTAGCGGATTTGTCTGGTACCTGGATGATGGAAATCGTTTACGGAAATTTATCGCCACGATACTCGTCTATCGGGATAGTCAAATCATTATCGAAACACCCTCAAGTCACATGCTCGGCAAACACATCCCTTCCCGCTGGCGCATTGCCACGACACCACTGGCCTCATTTCTTGCCGGTCACCCTGTTAGCCCTGTCGCTGTTGAGGAGAAGTAATCATGCACCGATTAACACGCTGGTTCATCCTCAATCCGGTCGCTGCAAATTTGATCATGCTGCTGATCATCGCTGCCGGAGCGCTCACCCTAAGTAATATACGCATTGAAGGTTTCCCTAAACTACCGGCAGACTCTTTACAGATCGATACCACCTTTGTCGGCGCTTATACGGAGCAGGTGGATCAACAAATCACCCAAAAAATAGAGAAGGCACTGGAGGGTCTGGCTGGGGTGAAAAAGATCCAGTCAACCTCATTGGAAGGGTTTTCCAGTATCATGGTGCAGCGTAATGAAGGGCATAGTATGCAACGTTTACAGGATGACATACGTGCTCGTCTGGATAGCATCTATAACCTGCCGCAAGCCGCCGACAAACCGGTCATTACCCGTAACGATTTTGACTTTCCCGCACTAATCGTACAACTCTATGGTGATGCCGACCGCCATACGCTGCAACGCCTTGGCAGGGAGATGCGTGAAGAGTTATTGGCACAACCGGAAATCTCCAAGCTCAAGGGCTGGGGAGAGAGCCGAGTTGAAATTCGTATTGAGGTTCACCCCGAAACACTGGAAAAATATGATCTGACCATCAATGATCTGCTTGAAAAAATTCAGCAATCCTCCCTAACATTTAAAGCCGGTTCGCTAAAAACCGAGGGAGCCAGAATTGCGTTACGGGCAGATAGCCAGAGTTACCACTACCGTGACTTTGCTGAAATTCCGGTTTTACAAAAAAACGATGGCAGCCAACTGTTGCTGGGTGACCTGAGTAATATCATCGACAGCTACGAAGATGACAACGTGATTGTACGCTTTAATGGCCAGCCTGCATTGGGTCTGGAGGTGTTAATTGGGCGTACTGAAAACCTGCTTGAAATTTCTCGTGTTGTTAAAAAAACCGTTGAGCAATTCCAGACAACGCTACCACCCGAAGTCAAAATCAGCATCTGGGCCGACTCCAGCCACTACATCTCGGAGCGTCTACACCTGCTGAAAGATAATGCACTGCTGGGGCTTTTACTGGTGTTTATATTACTGGCACTGTTTCTCAACCTGAAACTGGCCTTTTGGGTGGCGATGGGAATTCCCATCTCGATTGCCGGTGCGATAGCGGTGATGGGCACGCCGTGGGTCGACTATTCACTGAACGATATCACCACCTTTGGATTCATTATTGCACTGGGGATTTTGGTGGATGATGCCGTGGTGGTCGGAGAAAGCGTATTTGAAGAGCACAGGCATTACAGTGACCCGGTTAAAGGCACGGCAAAGGGCGTTCAGCGTGTCGCCACCGCCACCATTTTTGGAATTTTAACCACCGTCGCCGCTTTTTTCCCCTTGATGTTAATTGATAATGAGCTGGGTAAAATCATGGCCAGCTTTTCAGGGGTGGTTATTTTAGCGTTACTGTTCTCGCTGTTTGAGAGTAAATTTATTCTTCCCGCTCACCTCGCCGCGATCTCTCTGGAAAAACAGAATAACCGCTCATGGCTGTCACGCGGCTGGGGATACGTGCAAAATTTTGCCCAAGAAAATCTCGATGCGTTTATTCAAAAGATCTATAAACCAATTTTGGAGTGGAGCTTAAAACAACGCTATACCGTTTTGATTCTCTTTGTTGCGGTGGCTATTTTAGGCCTCGGACTGATTGAGAAAGGAAAAATAAAGACACTTTTTTTCCCCGATATTCCAGAGCAGGTGATTAGTGTGGTGGTTGAGATGGATACGCGGGCACCCTACCGATTAACCCTGGAGAATGCCAATAAAATTGAAGATGTCGCCAATACGCTTAATGAAGAGTGGCTTACGCGCCACGGTTTATCAGCAAAACCGATCAAACATATTCTTGTGGTGGTGAGCGATGCATTTATGGTAGAGATCTACGCCGAACTCACACCGCCAGCCGAGCGCTCCGAGCTGGGAACACTCGATATTTTGCAACAGTGGCAAGCCCGTGTTGGACGACTTGAAGGGGCAACTGAGTTGACATTCACTGCCACTGCAGAGACCGGCGGTGGTTTTGCTATTGACCTCTACAGCAAGGATGAAGAACGATTGAGAGCCGCCAGCCAGGAGCTGATAACCTACCTGCAACAGATCAAAGGCGTTAGTAATCTGCGGGATGCCTTAAAAAATGGCAAACCAGAGCTCTATTTAAAAGTTAAACCAGAAGCGCGTCACCTTGGCTTTAGCAGTGAGACCCTAGCCACCCAGATTGGCCAATATTTTGGTGGCGCTGAGGCGCAACGCGTACAACGGGATCGCCAGGAGGTACGCGTCATCGTCAAGAGTCAGGAAGCTTCTAGAAATACCATTGCCGATCTGATGCAGCTTCGCCTGAAAAGTGACAACGGCCAGTGGTTTCCACTCACCTCAGTCGCCACCATTGAATCCGCTTATGTCACCGACTACATCGCTCGACGGGATGGAAAACGGGTCAATACCATCTATGCCTCTATTGATAAAAGTCAGATCGCCCCTTCAGAGATTTCGCAAAATCTGTTTGCTCATTTCATCCCCGATCTGAAACAACGTATTCCGCAAGTCACTGTAATGGAGGCCGGGGAACTGGAAGAGGTCAGCAGTTTGAAAAGCAATCTGATCAAAGCATTGATTTTCACCTGCATTCTCATCTATGCCCTGCTGGCCATTCCACTGAAATCCTACTGGCAACCATTCATCATCATGTCGGTGATTCCGTTTGGTTTTGTCGGTGCGGCCATTGGGCATTTGATTATGGGCTTACCGCTGAG
>JAJRWO010000084.1 GCA_024276775.1 Gammaproteobacteria bacterium
AGCCATTACTGGTTTTAATATTTCTGGCGGAGTGAATTCTTCAATGGTCTCAGAAACTTCAACAACTTTAACGGCTTTAACGGCTTTAACAACTTTAACGGCTTCAACAACTTTAACGGCTTTAACGGCTTCAACGGCTTCAACGGCTTCAACGGCTTCAACAACTTCAACGGCTTTAACGGCTTTAACGGCTTCAATCGTACCAACCACGCCATTATTTTCAACAGCCACAAAAATATCAACTTCATTCAAACTATCCGGACGAATTTTTTCAAAACCCGCTTCAATTTCTTCCACCGCTACAGACTGTATTTGTTCGATGCCAATAACATCAACATCCTCAATTTTAAGTTGGGACAAGGCTGTTTGATTGCCTGAAAAAACAGGAGGAACCACAGATAACGGCTCCGATGATTGGGCTGTTTGTGATTTTTGTACCATAGCGATGTCCACAGAAGAAATATCAGCGCCAATACCCTCCAGCAATTTATTGTCATCGAAAAAAAGAGATCGCGGCACAAAAAATGCCAATACAACCGCAAGCAAAACAATGCTGGCTATTAATTTCCGCCTCGGTTTAATCTGCTCTACGGTAGAATCAGCTTTCAAGCCAAATTGTGCAACAGGTTTTATTTGTTGATGTTCGACATATTTATCCGTCGGGGGGGTTTTCTCAGCAATATCATCGATTGATTCTGAACAGGTATCATTAATGGTATCAGGGTCAACATCAGGCTCCTCTGATGGTGATGTATCGGCAATTTCTGCAACAGAATCACCCTCCACATGCGGCTCATCAGGCTGAATTGAAACGCTGCTTTGGCTGTTGTCTTCACCCGTCTGAATCTTTTTTGGCGCTACACTCACGGGCTTTTCTTCTGGCGCGAACAAAGGTTCATTCCCGGTCAGAGGTTTAAAACCAGTCAAATCATCGGGATCAAATGTGATAGAACTGAATGTGCCGGTTGCCTCTTGCTGCAACTCAGTCAGTACCGCTTGTGCTAATTGAAAATCTATATCGTGTTTACCATCAAGTGATGCCGCCAGCAGCATACGGTCACAGAAGGCATTTATTAATCTTGGAATGCCGGTGCTGGCCGCATAAATAACCGCCATAGCGGCTGCCGAAATCGATGGATCACCCCGCCATCCAACATACTGTAACCGATGACCAATATAGGCACGAGTTTCGTCTTTATCCAAAGGTTGCAAATGGCAAGAGGCAATGACACGCTGAGATAATTGCTCCATATCAGGCTGAGCCAATATATCAGGTAACTGATGCTGGCCAAGCAACATAATCTGCAATAATGATTTATCGCCAAGTTGAAAATTAGACAGCATGCGCAACTCTTCCAATGATGCCCTGGGTAAATTATGAGCCTCATCAACAATCAAGATAACATGTTTGCCCTGCCGGACTTTAGACTTGAGAAAGTTCTCTATTGCTATCAATAACGAGGCCTTATTACCCGCGTCGCTTAAGATATCAAAACTGTTACTAACCGCCTGGAGTATATCCGCTGCACCAAGATTGGTGCTGGTAAGGCTGGCCACGATTAATTGTCTATCTTTCAGCTCACTAAACAGCGCCTGCACCAACATGCTTTTGCCTGTACCTGGTCGACCAGTGACAACAACAAAACCTTGCCTCTGATGCAAACCATAGCGCAGATAAGCCAGTCCACGTCTATGTCCGGAGCTGGCATAATAATAACGCGCATCAGGCACCAACCTGAACGGGCTAGCCTCTAAAGCGTAAAATGACTCATACATTTCGTAACAACCTGCAATCCCTGCCTATTCGTTCTACCCTGAAACTGACAACCCTTTTAGCAATATCAGGAAATTATACAGAGAAACACCTGAAGGCGTTAACCAGACTTCCCCACTCAAGGCACCTATAAATCATTGCTTGTAGTTTTCAGTCAGACCTGCAATCAAGGCACAGTTTTCAGGCCTGCTGCCTGTCACAGTAACAGATAGACATATTAGGCTAAATACGGGTTAGCTACGATCTAGCGGAAACGCCAAAACCTCAGCAATATTTTCGGCCCCAGCCACCAACATTAACAGACGATCCATGCCCAAGGCGACACCGGCACAATCAGGCAGTCCATTCTCCAGCGCTGCAATCAAGGCATAATTCATATTCACTTCCACTAAACCCAGTTGTTGGCGCTGCTGCAAATCAACCTCAAAACGTCGTCGCTGCTCCCCCGCATCGGCCAGTTCATAAAAGCCATTCGCCAACTCCATGCCATTGATATAAAGCTCGAACCGTTGCGCAACGGGCGGTTGGGTTTGCACCACTCTGGCCAACATGGCCTGGGAGGCAGGAAAATCATACACAAACACAGCCCCAGACCCAAACGCAGGTTCAATAATATGCGTCATAATCAATGATAGCCAGCCATCAATCGCAGCGCCCGTCATTTCTGGCGGCGTGATTTGCCAAGCTTGCAGGCAGGCGCGAGCATCCTCAACAGACAAATCAAACGGATCAAGCCCTACATATTCCATAAATACCTCGCGGTATGTCAGCCGGCGGGCAGGAGCAATTTCCAAAACCATCATCATCAAGGCCTCCACTTCATCCATCAAAACATGATGACCAAAATCTGGCCGATACCACTCCAGCAGGGTAAATTCAGGGTTATGCTGGCGACCCGCCTCACCATTCCGGAAGGCCTTGCAGATTTGGTAAATAGAACCACAGCCAGCAGCCAACAGCCGCTTCATGGCAAATTCGGGTGATGTCTGTAAATAAACAGATTGACCGGCGGGAAATAGTGGCCCCTGGTAGTGACTGGTAAAACTATTCAAATAAGGATCGGTAGATCCCGTCAGCGACAGCACCGGCGTTTCCACCTCCAATACATCACGCACAGAAAAAAAAGCCCGGATATCAGCCAAGACCCGGGCACGCAATTTCATATTGCCCAATGACGCAGCCGGCTGCCAGTCAGAAACAGTATTCAAAAATCAGCCAATCGGGGTGTCTACCCAGAAACAGGTTTCTAGTCCTTGGCACGAGAGACATAATCACCCCCACGGGTATCGATCCTCAGCACTTCACCAATATTAATAAACAATGGCACACGCACCACTGCACCGGTTTCCAAGGTAGCGGGTTTACCGCCACCACCCGATGTATCGCCACGCAGACCGGGATCAGTTTCACTGACGGCCAAGTCAACAAAATTTGGCGGCGCAACAACCAGGGGCACATCGTTCCACAGAGTCACAACACAGACCTCTTCGCCTTTAATCCATTGTTTGGCATCAGCCACGGCCTCTTCGGTGGCTATATATTGTTCAAAGGTATCCGGCAGCATAAAGTGCCAAAACTCGCCATCGTTGTAAAGATACTGCATGTCAGTATCCATAACATCTGCCGCTTCAACCGACTCACCGGACTTAAACGTGCGCTCAACGACCCGGCCTGTTTTCAAATTACGAATTTTGACCCGGCTAAATGCCTGACCTTTACCTGGCTTAACAAACTCATTTTCAACAATTGTGCAAGGATCATTTTCAATCATGATCTTCAAACCACTCTTAAATTCATTGGTGCTATAGGTCGCCATATCGTCCTCATTTTCTCAAATTGCCAATCGGGCTATACTTGCCATCCGCAGCCTCAGCCGGATACCCTCCGGAAAACCCACTATTTTAGACAAAAACAGCCCCATGTTACAGCACAAACTTATTCAACAATCGTCAAGTGATTGGCAACTTGCCTTGGCTCAAGCCATTCGCGAGCCTGCTGAATTGCTCAAACAGCTGGAACTGCCCATTGAGCTGCTGCCTGACAGTGACACAATGACCCTACAATTTCCCTTGCGCGTGCCTCTTGGCTTCGTCGCCCGCATGCGGAAAGGAGACCCCACTGACCCGCTGCTTCGGCAAGTATTGCCACTGGATGCTGAGCTTGAAGAGATAGCAGGTTTCAGCCTCGACCCGGTCGGTGATCATGACGCCATCATCAGCCGAGGACTGCTACAGAAATATCAAGGCCGAGTATTAATCATGACGACGGCTGCCTGTGCCATTCACTGTCGCTATTGTTTCAGACGCCATTTTCCCTATGGCGAACAAAGTAGCCAACAATCCCAATGGCAAAAAATATGTGCTGAAATAGCGA
>JAJRWO010000085.1 GCA_024276775.1 Gammaproteobacteria bacterium
CACAACGCAAACAGCTACTTAGCCAGCTTAACAGTGAGATAAACGGTAAAAAACAACGGCTTGAGCGACTACTGGAAGACGAAAAAAATCTTCACACATTACTGCAAAACCTGCCCACTCAAACACAAGGCCAAAAAAATAACTTTAGGAATCTAGATAAACTCAAAGGCAAACTCAAATGGCCCACCAAAGGCAAAATCAAAAACCGCTTTGGCTCATCACGCAATCAGGGGACGCTAAAATGGCAAGGTGTTACCATCGCCGGCAAAGCAGGACAAGAAGTCCGCAGCATTGCCTCAGGCAGGGTTATTTTTTCCGATTGGATCCGCGGCTACGGTCTAATGCTAATCATCGACCATGGCAATGGCTACATGAGTCTATATAGCCACAATCAAAGCCTCTATAAAGATGTTGGCGACACCCTTTCCAGCAATGAAAGCATTGCCAGCCTTGGCAATAGTGGCGGCAACACCAGCAGCCACCTTTACTTTGAAATGCGGCACAAAGGAAAGCCTATCAATCCTGCCACATGGTGCCGATAAAACAATCACTTCCTTAGACCAGGTTGAAAGCACAGGTTATTAGAGAGTATCCTCGCTGAACAATGCCATCGCAGCAGCACATTTACGGAGTTGTTAATGAAACTTTCCACCCGCAACATCATGTTTATCAGCCTTGGCACCGTCCTCGGCATATCACTCAGCATTGGTCAAGGCGTGTTTGCAGAACGCAACGACATCAAACAGACCCCTTTGCCACTTGATGAATTGCGCACCTTTACCGAGGTGTTTGGCAAGATCAAATCAGACTATGTTGAAACCACCAAAGATTCCGACTTACTTGAAAACGCCATTCGCGGCATGCTCACCGGGCTTGATCCTCACTCCACCTACCTTGACCCAGAGGCCTACAAAGAACTGCGCGTAGGCACCAGCGGCAAATTCGGCGGTTTAGGCATCGAGGTTGGCATGGAAAACGGCTTTGTTAAAGTTATATCCCCCATCGATGACACCCCGGCACAACGCGCCGGTATGCAGACAGGCGATTTAATCATCCGCATTGACGACACCCCGGTAAAAGGTCTATCGCTTAACGACGCGGTAAAACTCATGCGTGGCGAACCTGGCAGCAAAATCCTGCTGACCGTTGTTCGTGAAAACCAAGACAAACCACTCAAAGTCTCAATCACCCGCGCCGTCATCAAGGTCAACAGCGTAAAATTCCGCATGCTTGACCCCGGCTTTGGCTATGTCCGTATCAGCCAGTTTCAGTCCAATACGGGCGAAAACATTATCAATGCCGTCAGCGAACTAAAAAAAGAATACAAAGCCAACCTTAAAGGTTTGATCCTTGACCTGCGCAACAACCCTGGCGGCGTCCTTAACGCCGCCGTTGCAGTATCTGACGCCTTTCTGGAGGACGGCCTGATTGTGTATACCGAAGGCCGCATCAACGATTCGAAAATGAAATTCAAGGCCACACCTACCGACATCGCCAAAGGCGCACCTATAATCGTCCTGGTTAACGGTGGCTCGGCTTCCGCCTCAGAGATCGTTGCCGGCGCACTGCAAGACCACAAGCGTGCCATCATTATGGGCACCACCACCTTTGGCAAAGGCTCAGTGCAAACCATTCTCCCCATCCCCAATGGTGCTGCCCTAAAACTCACCACAGCTCGCTACTACACCCCTTCAGGCCGTTCAATACAGGCCGAAGGCATCATCCCTGACATCATACTCGAAAACGTAAAACTGACTGAACTAGAGGCATCACCCTTCGGGCAAATCAAAGAAGCCAATCTTTCAGGGCACCTGAACAATGGTGACACCAAACAAACTGACGATGAAACAAACGACGAAGATAAAGAAAAGCCATCACTGGCCCAAAAAGACTACCAGCTCTATGAGGCACTCAACCTGCTAAAAGGGCTGGACATCCTGCAAAGGTAAACATTGCCATATTCAAACACAAAACAGCGCAGCCATACTCCTGGCATTCATCTAAAAAAATCAATTGAGCGGGGCTGGAGAATGCACGGCACTGGCTTTTCAGTGCTGTCAAAAGGGATTAGCTTCACCCGCAGGTTACTAAGCGGGGGAAGCTGGAAGCACTGTGGCATCCAAAAACGACACCATCCCCCACGAGCACTGCCAACATGCGCTGCTCTGCTGCTCTGCGGCCTAGCACAGGCCGGCGACTCGCAACCAGCACAAATAAGCATCATCATTGATGATATGGGAGGCCAACTCAGCGCCGGATTACGCGCCCTGCAATTACCTGGCCCAATCACATATGCGTTTCTACCACACACCCCCCATAGCCGTCACCTTGCCAATACCGCCCACCACCTCAACAAAGAAGTTATATTACACCTCCCCATGCAAGCCATGGGTGCCAACAAGCTGGGCCCTGGCGGCCTGACGCTCAACATGAGCCAAACCCAATTCAAACAGGCATTCCTAGACAGCCTCAAAACCATCCCCCATGTTGTTGGCATCAACAATCACATGGGCAGCCTGTTGACCCGCCATCCCGGCCATATGCAATGGCTAATGGAAGAGATAAAACAGCAGGACAATCTATATTTTATTGACAGCCGCACCACCCATCACACCGTGGCCAACCAACTGGCCCGCGAATTTAAAATACCCTCACGCCAACGGGATATATTTTTGGACGATGACCCCAGCCTTGCAGCGATCACCCAACAATTTGAATTGCTGCTAAAGAAGGCCAACAAATTTGGCAGCGCCATCGGCATCGGTCATCCCTATGAAAATACGCTAACCATTCTCTCCCAACGAATACCGCAACTCAAAGATCAGAACATCAAACTCGTTCCTGTCAGCCAGCTTATTTATCAAAAGCAAACCAACCGCCTGACCGTAGAAAACAAGCCTCTCCCTGCCCCCCTTGGCACTAAAAACACCTTATGAACACAAAAATCACCCGTAAAGCCAAAACTGGCATGATATCTGCATTATAAACACTAGTGTCCTTCTAGTGACACTGTAGTTATCTCTTCCTACCCTCCTTAATAGGACGTTTGCAAAAACGTCCTATTTTTTTTGTTTGAAATCGACATTAATTTGACGGAAAGCCAATAATTTGACATTAGGTGGCAGTATTACGTCTAATTTAAACAGCTCCCGCTCTTGTGGATATAAAAAAAACGCCAGCCTGTTTTTGTTTGTGCAGAGCCTGCTTGATACACAATAGAGCTGTATTGCAGCCATTGGTGTGTGGCCGGATCACGTGCCTGAATTAATCCGCCTTTCATCACACCAACCCCCGACTCCCAGAATAAGCCTCCTGAAACGCGTGACCCAATCACCTGAGAATCAATCACGGCGGTGGCTTTAAGTTTACGATCAGTGCTTGATTTTGGCTTAGCGTCAACTCAACCAGCCCTAATGCAGCAGGTTGTGCAGCGACCAAACCCAAGTGATCCAGATTTTCTGTCGCATAAGTTCATTCTCTCCAGCATTACTCGTGCTGCTGACTTATGCCATAATCCTGCTCCATACTGGAAGGGATAAGAGGCGCGATGAAAGGCGGTCTTAATATTTTATTTTTAATCAGTCATACCCTTCGCGTGCTTCGTAGTCAAAATAAAATCAGGAGAAAACAGGTATGAGCATCCGTCGCTTTCAGGGCACACACCCCAATATCGCCACCAGCGCCTACATCGACGAGGACGCCGTCATCATTGGTGCTGTCACTATCGGTGCAGACAGTTCAGTCTGGCCCACGGTTACCATTCGTGGTGACGTACAGAAAATCTTTATCGGTGAGCGTAGCAACATTCAAGACGGCTCCGTGCTGCACGTCACCGCCGACAATGAATACAACCCTGGCGGTTTTCCACTGAGCATCGGTAACGGCGTGACTGTCGGCCACAAAGCCATCCTTCATGCCTGCACTGTCGAAGACTATGCGCTGATAGGCATGGGGGCCATTATTCTCGACGGCGCAATCATCAGAACCAAGGCTCTGATCGGTGCTGGCAGCGTTGTTGGCCCGGGCAAAGACATTGAAGGCGGCTACCTATGGCTGGGCAGTCCCGCCAAAAAAGTACGGCCACTGTCTGAAAAAGAACTGGCCTACCTGGAATATTCAGCCCAACATTATGTGAATTTAAAAAATAAATACGGCAATACTCAGCCCCCTGATTAGCGGCTGTTTTTTTCTACAAAAACTTTCATAACATAGGCAACAACCGCATCAATCTGTTCATCTTCCAGCACATGACGCCAGGCGGACATAGTGGTATCAGGTAAGCCATCCAGGATAACCGCCCGCAAACGCCCCACTGTCATAGCTTCCACTTTGGTCAAATTGCGAGGCCGCGGCTGCAAAAATGAACCTATCCAGTTCTGCCCTGTGCCATCAGCGGCATGGCAAAAGGCACAATTAGCCTGATACAAGGCCTCACCCTGACGTTGTTGCGCGGATAAATCAGTCGCATCAGGCAATACATCATGTACCGAATAAGGCGTTGCCGCGGATACTGCATCCGGCCTGCGGTGCGAATAGCCCGTGCGAGGGTAAGAGACCGCCCGCGAACCCCAGGCCAATCCGTCATTCTCAACCTTGGCCCGATCATGACAGGTAATACAACTCCCCATAAACAATTTTCTGCCTTGCCGCTGCTCAACACTCAACTGCTCCAACGCAAGATCAAGTGCAATCTCGCCCCTCGCAAACGGAAAGGCAATGGCGTATTGCTCATGGTCTGGCCAGCCATTACCTTTGGTGTGATAACGAGTATTGAGTTTATCACTCCCCATCATAAAGGCCTGCCGCACAAAACCCACCACCCATTCGACTTGTTCTGCCGTTAGCGTGTTTTTAAACCCGGCCATAGCGGTGCCCATCCGGCCATCGGTGACCGACTTGAGCATCCGTTCGCGTGGCAAATCCTGCCAACGAGTCGCGGTAAAGTTTCGTGGCGGGGGTGACAAATAGGTTGCCGCCAGGGTCTTGGCATCGCCTGCATAACCATGACAGAAATAACAATAATAGTTATAAAGATCACGGCCTTTTTCAAAGGCACCAGTGGCCTTGCTGCCTGCGGCTATTTCAACTGTCGAGGCAATCTTCTCAACCATTACCTCCGCTGCTAAGGAACTTTTTTTTTATCCTCTTGCAGTGTTTGTTCCTGCTCTGGTTCGATCTCATCAGGATTAGGGTGTATAAAATCCTGATACACAAATTCAGCCACATCTGCCACTTGCTGCGGCGTCAGCACTGCGCCCCAAGCAGGCATTACCGTCCCCGCCTTACCCATCATAATTGCCTGAAACAGGGCCGGACGATTAAACATGCGCCGCGACTCAATATGGAGAAAATCACGCGGTTTTGGCTGAATGAAATGAGCGCGCGGCCCCAGACCATCACCACGCGCACCATGACAGGCGGTACAATTGGCCATATAGATGCCACGACCACGTTTGAAATCAGATTTCAAACCATCAGGAAAAGGCGCGTTCATATCCACTTCATGAGCAGCTGCCTGTTGCTGACTAAAGCGCGGTGTCGTACCATGCGAGCCAATCGAGGCTGGCGCACGGCCATGGGATGCAGTCCCTGCATGATCGCCGCCCAAGGCCCTGGAGCCGGATAAATCCATTATCCCAGCATCCGCAACCACAGCCCCCTTCATGAAGGTGGCACGAATATAGTCCACCACGGCGTGAATATCGGTCTCAGACAAACGGTTAGCAAACCCCATCATCGCCGTTTCTTTACGGCCATAAGTCACCGAGGCTAACATGCGCTTACGGGGCAAAATACGACGCGCCTGAGGCGAGGTAAAATTACGTGGTGATGGATTCAACACAGCATTGGTCCAGGTAGCACCATTGCCTTTATCGCCATGACAAACCCGGCAATGCTCTTCATACAGCGCCTTACCGTGTTGAAGTCGCGGCTCGGTGGCCCCCAACGCTTCCTCTGATGGAGCCAAGGGCATAAAGGTCGTGCGAATATAATCCACCACCCCTTCGATCTGGGGCATGCTCAACCGCCCGTGCCAGCCCACCATGGCCGTACCCTTGCGCCCTTGCGCCACCGAGGCAATCATGCGTTTTCGGTTTAGTTCGGCGGCAGCACCCGGTGATGTAAAGTCACGCGGTTT
This sequence comes from Gammaproteobacteria bacterium, assembly GCA_024276775.1. Lineage (GTDB taxonomy): Bacteria > Pseudomonadota > Gammaproteobacteria > Tenderiales > Tenderiaceae > Tenderia. Next base: position 6,140 of record JAJRWO010000085.1, read on the forward strand.
GGGGTTCAAACCAAAACGAGCGCGGCTCTGACCATCGCCACGATCGCCATGGCAAACAGCACAATTTTCACTGTATATATTGCTGGCCACGTCCTGCGAAACAGGGACGGCCGCCCACACGCTAACCGTCGCGAACATCAATACAAGAATACTCAGAGGTTTAAACAAGGAAAAACGCATTTTTCGCCTTAACATTCACGTTCAGAGTGCATCAAGCCAAGCATATATGCCTAGCAAACATTCAAGAAGGGCTATTTTCCACTAAAATAAGCATTTGCGCTACCCAAGCTAGGCCTAGTATGCTTGGCGTTTAGTAGTTGTGCGTTAATAAACGGTTAACTTTTGTATTGAAAATTTTGACAAAAAATCGGCTTGGCTTGGCACTCGCTTTATGCATTTTATCGGGTTCAGTCCTGGCGGGCACAATTTTAGGCTCTAAACACGATTTCACCGGCCTCAATGAGCGCGCTGAAGTCACCGCCATGTCCGGACTGGCCTTTGCCGATTATGGCAACCCCTGTGTCTATTGTCATTTGCCACCGGAAAAAGAAGGTGCCGATTCCAGCGAGCTTGGCGGCATTCCGGGCTGGAATCGATTTACACCTGCGGTTGACAGTGCCTATGACCTATACGATTCACGCAATCTCGACAACAAAGTCAAAACCCCCAGCCCGATTAGCCTGTTGTGCCTGTCCTGTCATGACGGCACCCTGGCGGTGGATATGACAGTTTTCAAACCCGATACCTGGAACAGCAGTGAAGACGCCTCTTTGCATCTACGCCTTAACGGTGGCGACAGCCTGATGAACTGCGGCAAATGCCACAACGGCATTGCTGCCCACAGTATCGAAATCAAACATATCGGCACTGATCTGCAAAATGATCACCCAATCTCGATGGAATATGCAGGACTCAACTCAAAAGACCCTGACTTTCGTCCTGTTGATCATGCCTATGGTTTTGATAACGGTGTGAAAATCTACGACAATAAAGTCGAATGCGCCAGTTGCCACAATGTTCATAATCCTGACGTCAACCTGCTGTTAAGAACCGGTGCCGAGCGGCTGTGTGAGACATGCCATATAAAATAAACAAATCGCTACGCTGCCTGGTTTCATTGTTGCTACCGCTGGCACTTGCGGCATGCAGCACTGTTCCACCCCAGGAAGTATTTATTCCCCCCGTCTATCCGGCAGCACCAGACGAACCTCGTTTCATCTTTGAACGCTCACTGCGTTACAACACCAACATCGAACCCCTGACCACGGCCAAGAAACTTCGACGCTATGCCACCGGCGAAGTCGGCAACATCAAAGGGCTAGTCAAACCTTATGGTGTTGCAGTGCAAGATGGCCGTGTTTATGTCACCGACACTGTTCAGCGTGCCATTATTATGTTTGACACCAAAAACAATCAATACAAACAGTTTGGTAGTGAAATGCCGGGCCAGTTATTCAAACCTGTGGGCATCGATATCTCTATGCAAGGCGAAATCTTTGTTGCCGATGTCAGCGCCCGTCATATCAGCGTGTTTGATCTAACCGGTAACTTCCTGCGCTATCTTGGCAACAAAGAAATGTTTCGACGCCCCTCTGGTGTGTCAGTATCACGTGATGGCAGCAAGATTTATGTTATCGATACTGGCGGTGTCGACAATCAGCATCATCAGATGCTGATCCTTGATTCACAGACGGGGGAGCGGCTCAAAACCATTGGTGAACGTGGCGGCGGCAATGGTCAATTTAACCTGCCCCTGCAAATCAGCACCGCTATTGATGGCAGCGTTTATGTGGTGGACAAAGGCAATTTTCGCATTCAGGCCTTTGATGCCGATGGCAATTATAAATTCAGCTTTGGCACCTTAGGCCGCTACCCTGGCCAGTTTTTTAGTCCCAAAGGGATTAGCACCGATGTAGACGGCAATATCTATGTCGTCGATACGGCCTTTGGCAATGTGCAGATATTCAATAACAAGGGCGAGTTATTAATGGTCATTGGCCAGCGCGGCCAGAATAGCGCCCCCGGTAATTACATGCTACCCGCCGGCATTGATGTGGCTGAAGATGGCCGTGTTTATATCGTTGATCAATTTTTCAGAAAGGTCGATGTCTATCGACCCATTAGCTTGCAACAAAACAGTACTTCTGAGTAAGACGTTACAAACGCCAGTCCGAACTTTTAGCCCACTCAACCAAATCATCAGCAGGCATTGGCTTAGCCATGTAATAACCTTGCACAGCATCGCAACCCATTTCTTTCAGGCGCTCATAAACGGCTTGCGTTTCAACCCCCTCAGCAACCACGCTAATACCAATATTATGGGCAAGATCAATTACCGAGCGAACAATCATGGCATCACTTTTATCCTCCAACATGCCGGTGACAAATGACTTATCGATCTTCAATTCATCTACCGGCATCTGTTTCAGGTGTGCCAACGAAGAATAGCCGGTTCCAAAATCATCAATCGATAACTTTATGCCCATGGCGCTAAGACGATTCAACACATGTAGCGCTCGGTCAGGATCTGCCATAATCGCCGTTTCAGTAATTTCTAATTGCAACTGCCTAGGGTCACCGCCATATTTGTCAATGAGCTGCGTCACCTTATCGGGAAAATGAATATCCTGTAAATTACGCACTGACAGGTTCACGGCAACATCCAGACCGAGTACATTAAAATATTCGTTACAGGTTTTTAAACCTTCTTTCAACGCCCACTGACTCAACGGCGCAATCAGTCCTGTTTGCTCTGCCAGCGGCACAAATTCATCCGGTTGCATTAAACCATTCTGAGGGTGTTGCCAGCGCACCAATGACTCGACACCGTAAATCTGACCTGTTTTGAGGTCAACCTTAGGCTGATAGTGCAATAACAGCTGATCACCTTCGATAGCACCACGCAGTTCACCCAACAACGCCAGATTACGCAGGCTGTGTTGGTCTATGCTAGGGTCATACACCGCCGAACCACGATGGCCCCGCTTGGCCACATACATGGCCACATCAGCACGTTGCAACAACGCCACCTCATCTTCACCATGCTGCGGATATAAAGTAATACCGATGCTGCCCCCAACATGCAACATCTGCCCACCAATCAACAATGGTTCTTCAATAATTTGCAGCAGCTTATCGGCCAGGGCCTTTGCCTGATTCAAATTGGTATTCGGCAACAAGATGGCAAATTCATCCCC